>DATLZL010000430.1:0-5365 GCA_035574035.1 Binatia bacterium
AGGGCCGGAAAGCCGCCGGGGTCGGGCTCCCGGCCCCGGCGCAGCACGGCCAGGCGGCCCTTCATCGCCTCGATCTCCTGCTGCTGGGAGGCGATGATCTCCTCGGCCAGGCCGCGCACCAGCGGGTCGCGGCCGTGGATCAGGAGCAGGCGGGCCATGTCCACCGCCCCCTCGTGGTGGGGAATCATCATGGCCAGGAAGTCCTGGTCGGGGTCGCCCGTCATCGGGACGGCGGCCATCGCCCGCTCCATCTTGTGCATCGCCTCGTGCATCGCGGCCGCGAAGCCCGCCATGGCGCTACGCCGTCTGGCTGCGGGCGCCCGGCCGCACGTACACGAGGTTGATGCTCTTCTTGTTGCGCAGCGGGCCGGAGGGCAGGGCGAGCGCGCCGAGCGGGATCTGGGCGATGAAGCGCGGCCGGAACGGGTCGGTGACGTCGAAGGCGGTGGCCACCGTCTGGCCGCCGTTGGGCGTGCCGGGCAGCTCGTCCTGCTCGTGCGCGACGTAGAGCAGGGTGTGGGCCGGATTCGTCCAGAGGCCGTGCGACTCGCGGCCGTGGGAGAAGAAGGTCCCCACCACCTTGCGGGCGCCGGGCGGGGCGCTGCGGTCGATGATGGCGATCTGGCTGGAGGCCACCCCGCCCGGTTCCCCGTCGTCGACCCGGGCCAGGCTCACGTACACGACCTGGCCCCGCGCATTCTCGACGAACTCCAGGTGGTTCGGGCGGGCCATCGCCCCCAGCGGCACGGTGTCGACAACGGCGTGGGGCGGGGCCGTGCTCCGGGCCGAGACGCGGTCGGCCAGCTTGTGGGAGAACCACACCTCGCGGCCGTCGGGCGTGGTCTTGAGAAAGGGCGTGAAGCCGAACGGGTCCTCGGCCCTGATGTCGAGCGTCGTGATCCGGGTCGGATGCGACCGGCCCTGGCCGTCGGGGTTGACGGCCAGCACGTCCACCTGGCTCACCTTCTGGCTGGCCACGAACGCCAGCGACCCGTCGGCCGAGAACCAGACCTGGGCCGGGCCGTTCAGGGTCGGGACGTACTGCCGCACGGCGCCGCGCCCCTGCCGCAGCGCCTCCTCCACATCGAGGATGGCCAGCCGGTCCTCGCCGCGCACGGCGACCCAGAGCTCGCGCCCATTCCGCGTGAAGGTGGGCTCGTGGGGCTCCCGCCCGACCAGGATCCCCGAGGTCAGCCGCTCGGGGTTGGTGGCGGGGCCGGCCTGGGGGTTCGGCGTGTTGCCGATGACCCTCCGGGCCAGCGTGTCGATCAGGTAGACGTTGCTGGAGCCGCGGCCGGCGGTGGCCAGCAGGCGGTTGTCCGGCGAGGGCACCACGCCGTGGACGTCGATGGCCCCGTGGTAGAGCGGCTTGTGGATCATGGCCGCGTGAGTCGGCGTCGCCCCGCCGGTGACCAGCCGGAACGGCGGCCGGGGGTCCTCGTCGAACGAGGTGAGGTTGATCGTCGTGTCCACGGTGTTGGAGCGGGGGTCGATCACCGAGATGGTGTTGGAGTCCTCGTTGGCGATGAAGACCCGGTCCTCGGCCTCGACCGGCGCCGGCTGGGCTCCGGCCCGATGCGGACGGAAGGCGAGGGCCGCCGCCCCCAGCGCGCCGGCCTGCAGCAGCTCACGGCGTGAGAGATCCATGGGAGCCTCCTTCAGCGCTCGGCGGCGAGCGCCGACTTGAGGACCTTGCCGGTGGCCGAGCGCGGCAGCGCCGGGACGACCCGGACCTCGCGCGGCGCCTTGAAGGCGGCCAGGCGGGCGCGGCACCAGGCGAGGAGCTCGGCCACGTCCAGGCACGCCCCGGCCTGCGGGACGACGTAGGCCACCACCTCCTCGCCCAGGTCGGCATCGGGGACGCCGACTACGGCCGCCTCGGCGACGGCCGGATGCGCGGCCAGCACGGCCTCGACCTCCGGCGGAAAAACCGAGTGCCCGCCCCGCAGGATCCGCTCGCGCTTGCGCCCCTCGATGCGCACGTGGCCGTCCGGGCTCACGGCGGCGAGGTCGCCGGTCCGGAACCAGCCCTCCTGCAGCACGGCGCGGGTCTCCTCCGGCGCGCCCAGGTAGCCGTCCATGACCGCCGGGGACCGGATCAGCAGCTCGCCGGTCGCGTCCGGAGGAAGCGGGCGGTCCTCGTCGTCCACCACCCGGACCTCGACGCCCGGCACCGGCCGGCCGACCGAGTCCGGCCGGTCGTCTTCCTCGCGAGCCCGGTAGGAGACCGGCCGGAAGACCTCCGTCATGCCGTAGCCGCGCAACACCCGGCCGCCCGTCCGCTCGCGCCACTCGGTGACGAGCGACCACGGGCACGGAGCGGCGCCGGCGACGGCCAGCCGCAGGCGGCGCAGGGCGTCGCGGTCGCGCCCGGCCTCCAGCAGGCGCCGGAACATCGTCGCCACGCCCGGGAACACCGTCACCCCGTGCTCCCGCACGGCGGCGATCACGGCCTCAGGGGAGAAGCGCTCGACGAGCACGACCGAGGCGCCAGCCGCCAGCGGGGCCAGCAGAGCCCCGTTGAGGCCGTACGAGTGCGAGAGCGGCAGGACCGCCAGCACGACGTCCTCCGGGGTCAGGGCCATGACGGGATCGATCCAGGACGCCACGCCGAAGGCCACCGCGCGCTGGGAGAGCACCGCCCCCTTGGGCGCGCCGGTGGAGCCGGAGGTGTAGAGGATCAAGGCCGGTGTCCCGACCGGCGGCGACAGCCACTCGGCCTCGTCGCCGACGACCTCGTGGACCACGGCGGCCGGCTGGAGGTCGCGCAGGATCGCCGCGCGCTCGTCGCCCGTGAGGCGCACGTCGAGCGGAGCCACGGTGGCGCCGAGCTTCCAGCCGCCGAGCAGGGCCACCGGGAAGGTCCAGCGGTTTCCGATGGCGACGGCCACCCGGTCGCCCGGCCGCACGCCGTGGTGGTGGAGGAAGCGCGCGAAGCCCCCGGCCAGGCGGTCCAGGCGCCCGTAGGTCAGCGAGCGGCCCTCCCAGCGGAGCGCGACGGCGCCGGGACGGCGGCGGGCCACGGCCTCCAACGTCTCGATGACCCGCGCTGTCACCGCCCGGGCCGGGGGCCCGGGCGGCCCGTCCCCACCCGGCGCCACGACGCGCGCCGCCGGCACCGCGCTACGAAAGGAAGTCCTCGAGACGCAACCGCTCGTACACCGCCGGCGGCACGCGGTGACGCGGCGTGTAGGCGGCGAGCGAAGGCTTGGCCGTCGCGTCCACACCCCACTTGGCCGTGACCCCGTCCTCGCGCGTGGAGGGGTCGAGGTCGGAGCCCCGCGCGTGGCCGACCACCAGGAGGTCGCGGTCGGGCTGGCAGCGGGTGGCGAGGGCCCAGTTCACCTGGCGGTCGTCGAAGACGTCCACGTCGTGGTCCACCACGACGACGCGCTTCATGTAGAGGTCGGCGCCCAGCACGGCCAGGATCGCGTTCTTGGCTTGCCCCGGGATGCGCTGCTCGATGGCGACGTAGCAGGTGAACGGCGCCGGCACCCGTACCGCAGTCACCGTGGGGACCATGGCCCGCACCGCCCGGTAGAGGTTGGCCTCGATCGGGACGGTGGACAGCAGCAGGTGGTCCAGGTGGGCCACCGTGATGTCCTGGAACAGGGCGTCGCGCCGGTGGGTGATGGCCCGCACCTTCACCACCTCGCGCGCCCGCTCGCCCAGGCTGTAGCCGGTGAACTCGCCGAACGGGCCCTCGGCCGTCCGCTCGTGGGGCAGGATCTCGGCCTCGATCACCAGCTCGGCCTGGGCCGGCACCAGCAGGTCGGAGGTCTCGCAGCGGACCAGCTCGAGCGGCTCCCCCAGGAGCGCACCCATGATGGCCCGCTCGTCCTCGTCCACGGATCCGATGGCCAGCGCGCCCAGCGCGATCGCCGGGTGGACGCCGACGGCGAAGGCCACCGGCAGCGGGCGGCCGCGCGCCTCGGCCGCCCGGTGGAACTCCCAGAGGTGCTTGCCGGCCGTGAGGTGGATGGAGGTGGTATCGCGGCCCTTGACCATCAGGCGGTTGTAGGCGCAGTTCCAGATCCCGGCCTCGGGGTGGCGGGCGAACGAGACGGCGGCCGTCAGGTAGACGCCGGCGTCGCCCTCGTGGTGGACGATCTGGGGGAGCGCTCCCAGGTCCACCTGCGACCCCGTCACCACCACCTCCTTCACCGGCCCGCTGGCCACCACGCGCGGCGGCACCGGACGCTCCAGGGCCGCCAGGTAGGTCGGCAGGATCCGGTCGGGCGCCGCGTTCACGGCCAGGGCCAGCCGCCCGCGGCTGGCGTGCAGGTTGGTGAGGACCGGAAAGCGCGTGCCGCGGACGCGCTCGAAGAGCAGCACCGGGCGTCGGCGAAGCTCCTTCTCGAGCTTGACCACCAGCGCGGTGATCTCGTGGGCCGGGTCCACCTCGCGGGTGACGACGACGAAATCCTCGGGCCGCTTGCGCTTGAGGAGGTCGAGGAAGCTCCGGAGGTCCTGGGCCATGGCGAGCCCGATGGTACACGCCCCTCGCCCACCCCGGGAAGGCGGGTTCCCGGTCGACCGCCGGCAGCCGTTGCGTCGGCCCGGCCGCCGGGCTATCGTCCAGGCCGGCGCCTCCACCGAGCGCGTCATGTACGAGCACCGGACCGCGCCGCTGCTGCCCTGGCCCGCCTTCCGCCGGCGGGTGCTCCGGCACGGACTCGCCGCCCTCGGCCTGCTGGCGGTTTCGCTGCTCGCCGGCACCGCCGGCTTCCGGCTGCTGGCCGGCCAGCCGACGATCGACGCCTTCCTCAACGCGGCCATGCTGCTCGGCGGCATGGGCCCGGTCGGCGAGATCCGGTTCACGGCCGGCAAGATCTTCGCCGCCCTGTTCGCCCTCTACGCCGGGCTCGTGTTCCTGGCCGCGGGGGCGATCGTGCTCGCCCCCGTGTTCCACCGATTTCTCCACAAGTTCCACCTGGAAGAGGTGCACCGACAGCCGCGCCGGCCGCCCTGAGGGCGGGGCGGGCGCGGCTGCCGGGGACTACGCGGTCGGCGCCTGCTCGGCCTGGCGCAGCCGCCGAGAGAGCGCGGCCAGGATGGCGCGCGTCAGCTCGGGCACCTCGCGGAGCAGCCGGGCGAAGTCGCGCCGGCGGATGACCAGCACCCGCACGGCCGTTTCGGCCGTGACCGTGGCCGAGCGCGGCCCGCCGTCCAGCAGGCTCATCTCGCCGAAGAAGTCGCCGGGCGAGAGGGTGACGCGCTTGCGCGGCGAGACGTCGACCCGGGCCTTGCCGTCCATCAGCAGGAAGAACTCCTCGCCCGGCTCGCCGGCCCGGGTCAGCACGGCGCCGGCCGGCACCTCGCGGACCTCGGAGATGCGGGCCACCGCCTTGAGCTGGCTCCGCGT
>DATLZL010000431.1:0-2917 GCA_035574035.1 Binatia bacterium
CTCGTCGCCGTGGGCGGTGATGGCCACGACGGGCACCGACCCGCCCCGATCCGGCGGCAGCTTACGGATCTGCTCGATCAGCCAGTAGCCGTCGTGACCCGGCATGGCGATGTCGGTCACCACCACGTCCGGCAGCACCCGCCGCAGCGCCCGCAGCGCCTCGCGCGCCGACGAGGTCGCCGTCACCAGCGCCCCGCAGTACTCGAGGATCATCTTGAGCAGGTTGCGGGAATCCCGGTCGTCGTCCACGACCAGCGCGTGGACGCCGGTCAGCGCGTCTCTCGGCAGCTGGTCACGCCGACCCACCGCGCCCCCCGACGTCAGCAGAACCGCCCCTCATCGCCCCTCGCCTCCCGTCACGCAGGGCACCGCACCCCGCGGCCCGCTCGCCGGGCTCTCACTCGACCGTCGCGCGCGCCGTCGTCTCGCCCGTCACCTGATCGCGCGTCTTCTTATCGCGCGTCTTCGCCCCGTCTGTCACTTTATATTTACGAGGCTCGACACCAGGCGGCAGAGTGCCCACGGGTCCAGCGGGGCGACCAGCTGCGCGTCGAAGCCGATCGCCCGCAGGCGCTCGATCATGGCGCCTCCCTCCGTCGGGGCGATGGCCACGGCGGGGATGACACCGCCGTGCTCGGGCTTGAGCGCGCGGACCCGGCGGATCAGCTCGGCGCCATCGTCGGCGGAGGTCACCTCGGCCACCAGCACGTCCGCCTTCACGACCCGCAGCACGCCGAGCACCTCGTCCGGCCCCGCCACCGGCGTCACCAGCGCCCCGCAGTAGCGCAGGATCGCCGCCAGCACCGCACGCATCTCCTCGTCGCTGGCGACCGCCAGCGCGTGGATGCCTTGCAGCGAGTCCACGGAGTAGAAGCCGCCTCTCGCCATCCTGCGCCGTCACCCGTGCAATCCGGCTGCCACGAGCACCCTAGACCGGAAAAACCCCGTTCCGGCGAGGAGAAAACTCATGCTGCTTGCTCTCGGCGTACGCCAAACGTTTGATCAGTTCGCTCCGCAGCGAGGACCCGGGCACGATGTCGTCGATCAGCATCTCGGAGGCGAGCTTGTAGATGTCCACGTCGCGCGCGTACTCCTCCCGCTTCTGCCGCACGAAGGCCGCGCGCTCGGTCTCGGGCAGCTCCATGATGCGGTTGTAGTAGACGGCGTTCACCGCCGGCTCCGGGCCCATGATGGCCACCTGTCCCTGGGGCAGGCTGAGGGCGGCGTCGGGCTCGAAGGCCGGGCCGCACATGGCGTAGAGACCGGCTCCGTAGCACTTGCGCACGACGACGCAGATCTTCGGCACCGTGGCCTGGGCGGTGGCGAAGATCATCTTGGCCCCGTGCCGGATGATGCCGGCCCGCTCCACCTTGGTGCCGACCATGAACCCGGCGATGTCGGCCAGGTACACGAGCGGGATGTTGAAGGCGTTGCAGAGCCAGATGAAGCGGGCTGCCTTGTCGGAGGAATCGACGAAGAGCACCCCGCCGCGGACCTTCGGCTGGTTGGCCACGATGCCGACCGCCCGACCGCCGAGGCGGGCCAGCCCGGTGATCACCTCCGGCGCGAACAGGCGCTTGATCTCGAACCAGGAGCCGGCGTCGACCACGCGGTCGATGAGCTCGTACATGTCGAAGTACTTTCGCTGGTCGTAGGGGACGATCTCGTCGATGTCGCGACCCGGCCCGGGCTCGGCCGGTGCGGCGACGGCGGGGCGCTCCCGGTAGTTCTGGGGCATGTAGGCGAGATACCGGCGGGCCAGGTCGATCGCCTCCTCGTCCGAGGCGGCCAGGATGTCGCCGCAGCCTGACACCGTGCAGTGCATGCGGGCGCCGCCCAGCTCCTCCTGGGTCGTCTTCTCGCCGATCGCCATCTCCACCATGCGGGGACTGCCGACGTAGAGCGAGGCCTTGCCGTCGACCATGATCACCACGTCGGTGAGGGCCGGCAGGTAGGCCGAGCCGGCCGGCGACGGCCCGAACAGGATGCACACCTGCGGAACGACGCCGGACAGCTGGACCTCGTTGTAGAAGATCCGGCCGGCGTGAAACCGGCCCGGGAAGACCCGGATCTGCTCGGAGATGCGGCCGCCGGCGGCGTCGACCAGGTAGAGGAGCGGGACCTGCAGCCGGGCCGCCCGCTCCTGGATGCGGATGATTTTCTGCACCGTCTTCTCGCCCCAGGAGCCGGCCTTGACCGTGTAGTCGTTGGCCATGACGCAGACCGTCCGGCCGCCCACCCGCCCCACCCCGGTGACCACGCCGTCGGCCGGCGTGTCCGGATCCTCGGAGCGGGCGAAGAGCCAATCCTCCTGGAACTCGCTGTCGGGGTCGAGCAGGAGCTTGAGGCGGTCGCGGACGAACAGCTTGCCCTCGGCCCGCAGCTTCTCCCGGTATTTCGGGTGGCCCTGCTCGATGCGGGCCCGCTCGCGCTCGTACCGCTCCCGCCCCTCGCTCACGGGTTGGGGTTGGCCCAGACGATGATGATGAGCACCCCCTCGCCGTGACGGGGGCCGCCGATCACGGCCGGATTACCGGAGGCGGCCTGGATCAGCGCGTTGAGCTCGGCGGTGGAGCCCCGCAGCAGGCGCACGCGCAACCGCACGGCGTTGCCCGTCACGCTCTCCGGCGTCACCTCCAGGTGGCGATCACCGGGCACGGGCCAGCGCTGCGTGGTACCCACCGGGACCTCGGCCCGGAACCGCTCCACCGACGTGTACTCGCGGTAACGGAACAGCTGGCGCAACCGCGGCAGGAACCGCTCCAGGCGCTCGTCGCGCCCGGGCGGGTTGCGCGGCAGCCCGGCCGGCGGCGGACCGTCGGTGGCCAGCAGCACCCGGGCGCCGAAGCGCACGACCGGCTCGGCCAGGACCGGCGCGGCCAGCGCCGGCAGCAGCAGGAGCAGCAGCGCCAGCAGC
>DATLZL010000432.1:0-3822 GCA_035574035.1 Binatia bacterium
TGGGCCTCGGAGCTGGCCCGCCACTACCGGTGAGCCGGCCGCCGCCGGTCCACCTCAGGCCGCGCGGCGATTCACCCAGTAGCGGTCCGGGCGGCGGAGGACCCGCTCCTCGACGAGGCGACGGGCGCGGTCGTGGTCGCCGGCGCGGAAGCAGGCTTCGAGGTACGTGTCGTGGAAGACGTCCCGCTGGGCCCGGCTGCCGCCGAGCGCGATCAGGCGCGGGCGGATCGGCTCGATCCGCTCGATCACCGACGTCCACTCGCCACGGGCGAAGGCGTGCAGGCCCTCGACCAGCGGGACCAGGACCTCGCCGGTGAGGCCGGTGCGGTCGCGCCCGGCGCGCTGCCGCAGCATCTCGAGCTGCCGCTCGGCCGTCGCCCAGTCGCCCGCCCCGGCCAGGGCCATCGCCAGGTGGGCGGCGTGGAAGAGCAGACCCTGCCGGTCCAGGCGCTGGCGGGCGATGGCCGCGAGCGGCGGCCAGCGGTGGCGCACGTCGTGACCGACGAGCGCCAGCCGCCACAGCATTGAGATCGAGTCGTGCAGGTCGCCGGCCACCGGCGACGGGACGCGCTCGAAGGCCGACCGGGCGATGTCCGAGGCCCGGCCCTCGTCGCCGCGGGCGAAGTGCATGAGCGCCAGGTGCCAGATCAGGTGGTTGCGGAACCAGTTGAGCCCCCGGCAGCCGTGGATGGCCGGCGGCAGCGTGGCGATGCCGGTGTCGAAGGCCGCCATCTCGTAGAGCGCGTGGGCCAGGGCGTGGACGGCCCAGGCGTCGCCGGGGTGGCGCGCGAGCGCCGCCCGCGCCACCCGGACGGCTTCGTCGCAGCGCCCGGCCTCCTCGAGCGCGAAGGCGTGCATGCCGAGCAGGTACGAGTCGCCCGGCGAGTGCGGGACCAGGCGCGTGGTGAGGGCCAGCATCTCGGGGAAGCGGCCCTGCCAGAACCAGACGAAGTAGAGGCGCTGGGCCACGGGGAGGTCCCGCGGCCAGGCCTCCAGGTGCTCGCGCATCGCCGCCTCGGCCTCGCGGACCTGGCCGGTCACCAGCCGGGCCATCGCGTCGACGTGCCCCCGCTCGCGGGGGCTGGCGACGGCCGCGGCCGCCCGGGCGGCGGCGGCCGCCTCCCGGGCCTCCTCGAAGCGCTCGTCGAGGAAGAGACAGACGGCGGCCCCGGCGTGGGCCAGCGCGAAGCCGGGGTCGTGGGCGAGGGCCGCGCGGAAGTGGTCGAGCGCCGCCGCCTCCCAGCCCAGCAGCCCGCGCACGCCGGCGTCGTAGGCCTGCAGCGCCGCGGCGCTGGCCGTCGACACCGGCAGGTCGTACCGGTCACGCATGCCCGGGTTCCCCGGGTGACGGTCGCGGCCCGGGCGCCGGGGCCGCGCGCCCCGGCGCCGGGTCTGTCACTCCTGGCCCTGCAGGAGCAGCTTCGCCACCTCGGAGACGATCTCCCGCGCGCGCTGGTCGAGCTGGGCGTCGGTGAGGTTGGCGATCGGGTGCGGCATGACCAGGAACTTGTAGTAGGGCACGCCCCATTGCTCGGCCATGGCCCGCCCGGTGACCTCGAAGACGTCGGTCACGATGGCGGCCGAGGGGACGCCGACCTTCTCCAGCAGGATTCCGTCGAGCACACTGCCCGACGAGCAGGACCCTCAGTCGCCGATGCCGGCGACCATGACGTCGCAGGTCCGGCGCACCTCCTCGATGATCTCCTCGTGGGCGGGCACGCTGGCGTTCCGCTTGCGGAACATCCGCGTGCCGGCCGCTCCGTACTCCCGCACCAGCAGGTCGCCGATCTTCTGCAGGAGCCGGTCGGAGTTGTACTTGGTGTTCTCGATCAGGGCCACGCGCTTGCCGCCGAGGGTCGACGGGCGCGGCGCCCACGTCACGCTCTGCGTGGTCGCCTCGACGGTGGGGTCCAGGACCTCGATCATCGCTTGACCTCCCGGGTCACGGCCTGCGAGGAACGCTTGCTGCCCCAGCCGGGGATGTAGCACGAGAAGGCGCCGGCCCGGCCGCCGGCGGCCACCACGAGGATATCATCGGGCGTCTCCACCAGCGGCCGCATCCGGGCCTCGTCGCCCGGCTGCACCGCGCCGGCCATCCGGTGGGTGCGCTTGAGGTGGGCGTGGGAGTTGTGGGTCCGCTCCCACAGGAACTGGCGGATCTCCTTCTTGCCCCAGCCGTCGGCGGCGATGGTGCGCATGTGCTCGCCGGCCAGCACGACCGCGTACTGGGGCTGCCCCATCACGTTGCCGGAGATGCGCATGTCGTCGGCCAGCGTCGTCAGCACGCCCTCGGCGGTGTTCGAGAGCTGGTTGTAGAACTGGTGGGGCGCCTCGGCGGCCATGATCGTCACCGCGCTCTGCTCGGGCCGGAAGCCGCGCTCGACGTGCAGCGGCGGCCACGGGCTTTCCTCCTCGTTCTCGCCGATGACGTAGGAGAGCTTGCCCGGGTGGCCGAGCGTGCCGCGGTCGAGCGTGCCCGGCCGGGAGCCGCAGACGTTGCGCATGATCAGGCGCACGGCGCGGCCGATGGTGAGGTTGGCCCGCCAGCCGGGGCCGAACAGGTTGTCGCCCGAGTTGATGTCCAGTTCCCGGCGGATCGGCCCGTTGACGATCATCAGCACCGCCGCCCCGGCGGTGGAGGTGCCGGGGCCGTGGTAGCTCCAGAGGGGGTCGCCCAGAGCCTCCACCGCCGCCACCACCACCGGCATGTACTCCGGCCGGCAGCCGGCCATGACGGCGTTGATGGCGACCTTCTCGGCGGTGACGCGCACGGCCCGGTGCTCGATGAAGGCGACCTCGTGGCCGGGGTCGAGGCCGGCCGCCTCCAGCATCGCCTGCACCCGGTCGGGCGTGGGCGGGACCACCGGCAGCCCGTCGCTCCACCCCTGCTGGAAGCAGAACTCGATGGCGTCGTGCAGCCCGCCCTCGACCTGGTACCGCCTGGACGTCAGCGTCGTCGCCATGAGGGTCCCCCCGATGTGGCGCTCACCATACCACGGCCCGGGTCACCGCGCGGGTGGCGCCGAAGGTCGGCACGATGGCCGAGTGCTTGCCGGGGCCGCCGGCCACGACCACCAGGACGTCGTCGGCCGCGGCGGCCAGCGCGGCCCGGAAGTCCGGCGCCGGGTCACGGAACCGGGCGGGGTCGATGACGGCGAAGCGCGCCCGGTTCTCGGCGCTGAAGGCCCCGAGCGGCACCCGCGCCCGCTCCCAGAACGCCCGCTTGACGTCCCGCTTGGACCAGCCGGAGGCGGCGAAGGTCGCGGCGTGCTCCGGCCCCAGCAGCAGGAGCGGCTCGCCGCCCAGGTAGACGTTGTTGTTGCCCGGCGTGGCGGCGGTGCCGGCCAGCGTGCCGAGCAGCGCCTCGGCCGAGGTCGAGCCGTGGTCGTTGACGTTGTGGGGCGCCTCGGCGGCCACGACCGTGACCGTGGACTCGTCCCGCCCGAAGCCGCGCTCGACGTGCAGCGGCTCCCACGGCGAGGCCGCCTCGTTCTCGGCCAGGCAGTACGTGAACTTGCCCGGGTGGCCGAGCGTGGCCCGGTCCACCGTCCCCGGCGCGGCGCCGCCGACGTTCTGGAGCACGAGCCGGAGGGCCCGCCCGATGACCGCGTTCGGGCGGCAGCCGCTGCCGAGGGCGCCGGCGCCGGCGTTGAGGGCCAGGCGCCGGACGAGGGGACCGTTGACGATCAGGAGCGGCGTGCACGGGTGCGTCGTCGTCTGGACGGCGGCCAGGTTGAAGCGGGGGTCGGCCACCGCGGCGACCGCGGCCACGATCACCGGCAGGTGCTCGGGCCCGGCGCCGGCCAGCGCGGCGTTGGCGGC
>DATLZL010000433.1:0-11288 GCA_035574035.1 Binatia bacterium
GACGAGGGTGCCCCGCGCGAGGGGGCCGCGCAGGGGCCAGAGCGCGAGGATGGGCAGCCGCGGCAGGGCGCGGGCGGCGATGGGCGGCCGGGCCGGTCGCCCGCCGGCCACGAGCTGCTCGAGGATCTCCCCGACGGCGAAGAGCCCGATGAGTACGGTGACGAAGTCCACTCCCGTTCGCAGGAAGGGCACGCCGAACGTGAAGCGCTCGACGCCCCACTGCGCCTCGGTCCCGATCGTCCCCAGGAACATCCCCGTAAACAGCGAGATCGACGCGGCAGCCAGCGAGGCATGGCCCAGGACCGAAACGCTCGCCAGGCCGAACACGACCACGGCGAAGAACTCGACGGTCGAGAAGGTCAGCGCGAACCGGGCGAACGGCGGCCCCAGGAACGCCAGGCCCAGCGCGCTGACCAGCCCGCCGATGGCGGAGGCCATGATGGCCAGACCCAGGGCGTAACGGGCGTGGCCCTGCCGGTTGAGGGCGTAGCCCTCCCAGGCGGTGGGGACGTTCATCGGATCCCCGGGAATGTTGAACAGGATGGCGGTGATCGAGCCGCCGAAGACGCCGCCGCAGTAGACGCCGATCATCAGCAGCAGTGCCGGGACGATTCCCATGAGATAGGTGAAGGGCAGCACCAGCACGATCGAGTTGAGCATGGTGATGCCGGGCAGGACGCCGGCCAGGATCCCGATGGCCAGACCGAGGACGATCAGCGCGAAGTTGAGCGGCTGGAGGGCGGCGACGAAGCCCAGGCCCAGGTTGGCGAGGATGTCGCCCACGGCGGTCTCAGAAGATGCCGAGCGTTCGGTACAGCGCGATCGTGGCGGATTCGAACGGCCCGGCGCCCTTGGGCAGCGGCAGGTAGACGAGCCGCACGAAGACGTAGAGCAGCAGCACGGTCCCGCCCACCGGCGCCAGCGCGAGGACGAGCGGCGACCGGGCGCCGGCCAGCCGGAGGAAGGCGGCGATGAACACGGCCGTGGTCAGCGGAAAGCCGAGCCAGGGCGTGGCGAGGACGTAGCCGCCGATGAGCCCGGCCGCCGCCGTCAACCGGCCGGGCGCAACCGGCGCCCGCTCGTCCCCGTCGCCCTCTCCGGCAGCCGTGCGGTCGGACTCGACCGGCGGATCGGCGACCGCAGCACCCCGCGGCCGCCGGTGCGTGTGCCACTCGGTGGCGATCCTGGCCAGGCAGGCGAGCCCGAGCCCGACGAGGACCAGGCGGGGCCAGAAGCCGGGTCCGAGCTGCCCCGGCCGGGCGACCGCGTCGAGGTGCCGCGTCTCGACCAGCAGGCCCAGCGCGGCGATCAGACCGAGCCCGGGGGCCACGGTGCGGCGTAGCCAGCCCATCGCCGGCCGGCCTCTACTTCCGCAGCCCGAACTCCTTGACCAGCTGCTCGAGCGTCCGCAGCTCGCCCTCCACCCAGGCCGCGAACCGGTCGGGCCCCAGGTAGCTGTCCGGGCGGAAGTACCACTCCCCGGCGAACTTCTTCCACTCCGGCGTCTCCATGGCCCGGCGGAAGGCGGCGGCCAGCGTCTGCACGCGGTCGGCCGGGGTACCCTTGCGGGTCACGACGCCGCGGAACTGGGGCAGCGTGACGTCGATGCCGAGCTCCCTGGAAGTCGGCACGTCGGCGAAGGCCGGGTGGCGGTCGGTGGCGAAGATGAGCAGCGGGCGCAGCTGGCCGGCCCGCAGGTACTGGAGCACATCCCCCGCCTGCTCGTAGAGGACCTCGGCATGGCCGCCCAGCACCGCCGCGTACCGCTCGCCCGGCTTGGGGTAGGGCACCGTGACCATGGGGAACCCCTTCTTTTCCAGGTACCGGACGCTGACGTCGTCGACCGTCCCGAACCCGGTCGTGGCGACCCGGAGCTTGCCGGGGTTGGCCTGGGCGTGCTTGAGCAGGTCCTGGATCGTCTTGAACGGCGCATCCGCCTTCACGAACAGGAAAGAGTCCGCCACCTGGGTGCGGATGATCCACTCCAGGTGGTCGATCCGGTGGCGAGCCAGGCCCATCGGGATGGTCATCAGGGTGTCCTGGATGTAGGTGGCGATGGTGTACCCGTCCGGGCGGGCGTTGAGGACCTGGGCGAGGCCGGTGTTACCCGCCGCCCCGGGGACGTTGGAGACCGGAATGGGGACGCCCAGGAACGGCTGACTGAGATGGCTCAGCTGCCGGGCCATCGCATCGGCGCCGCCGCCCGTCCCCCACGTCACGATGAAATCGACCGGGCGGCTCGGAAACTTCTCCTGCGCCGCCGCCCCGGCCGGTCCGGTCAGGATCAGTCCGAGCAGCAGGCCGAGCACTCGCCTCCGTCCTGTCATGACGTCCCCCTCTCCGCCGGTCGGCGCCGGATCACGACGCCGCGGCCCAGATGTGGCTCAGGACCTCCTCCCGCGTCGCGACGAACTCGGGATGCGACTTCACCGCCCGGCTGCCGCCGTGCGCCGCCGTGCGGCTGAAGGGCACCTCCAGCGTGGCCAGGATCCGCCCCGGCCGCGAAGACATGACGACCACGTGGGTGCCCAGATAGCACGCCTCCTCCACGCTGTGGGTGATGAAGAACACGGTCTTGCCGGTCGCCCGCCACAGCTTGAGGAGCTCGTCCTGCAGGTGCTCGCGCGTGAGCGCGTCGAGCGCCCCGAACGGCTCGTCCATGAGGAGGATCCGGGGGTCATTGGCCAGCACCCGGGCGATGGCGACCCGCTGCTGCTGGCCGCCCGACAGCTCCCACGTCGCCCGGCGGCGGAACTCCCAGAGGCCGACCAGGCGCAGGTACCGCTCGACCAGCGCCCGGCGCTCGCCGGCCGGCACCCCGCGCATGCGGGGACCGAAGGCGACGTTGTCCTCGACGCTCAGCCAGGGGTAGAGCGTGGGCTGCTGGAAGACGACCCCGCGCTGGTGATCCGGGCCCCCGATCGGCCGGCCGTCGAGGCTCACCCGTCCGCGCGTCGGCGTGACGAAGCCGGCGACGATGCGGAGCAGGCTGGTCTTGCCGCAGCCGGACGGGCCCACCACGCACACGAAGTCGCCCTCGCCGACGGCCAGCGTGACGTCGCGCAGCGCCGGGACCGGTCCATCGCGCGAGGGGTACTCGAGCGCCACGCCATCGACCTCGACGATCGGCGCGGCCACCCCACCGCCCCTACGGTACGGCCTTCTCGATGAAGCTCGGATTGACCGCCTTCTCGAAGGCGCTGAGGGGCGGAGCCGACCGGATCGTCTTCTGGGTCACCAGGAAGTCGGCGGTGTCCTTGAGGGCTCGGGCCAGCCCGCCCCGCCGGGCCGAGGTGCCGAGGTACTTGTCGCCCAGCTGCTCCCGGCCGTTCAGGTGGATCATCGTCTTCATCTGCCGCTCGGCCTCCGCCTCCGGGATGCCGAATTCCTTGGCCACCGCCCGGGCCGCCTCCCGCGGCTCGGCCCGGTAGAGGTCGACCGCCCGTGACAGCGTGCGCACGTACCTGACCACGAGGTCCGGATACCGCTCGGCGAAGGCCCGCCGCACCACGGCCACGTCCGCGGTCAGGAAGCCCTTGTCGGCCAGGACGCGACTGGACAGCAGGATCTCGCCGCCGGCCTCCTTCATCTTGATCAGCGTCGGCTCCCAGACGAAGCCGGCGTCCAGGTCGCCGCGCTGCCAGGCGGCCAGCATGTCGGGCGGCTGCATGTCGAGGATGGTCGCCTTCCGGGGGTCGAGCCCGAAGACCTTGAAGGCGACCAGCAGGTGGTAGTGCGTGGTGGAGCCGAACGGCGCTGCCACCTTCTTGCCGGCCAGGTCCTTGACGCTCTTGATGCCCCGTCCCTTGCGGACCACCAGCGCCTCGTTGTCGGCGATGACGTCGTAGATCCAGATGACGTCGTAGGGAATCCCCGACGCGATCCCGGCCGCCGCCGGGCTCGACCCGACCAGCCCGATGTCCACGCTGCCGGCCACCATGGCCGTGTTCACGTCCCGCCCGGAGTCGAACTGCTTCCAGTCGATGCGCACGCCGAGCTCCTTTTCGTGCCACCCGAGCGCCTTGGCCACGATCTCCCCGTTGGGGATGACCTGGTAGGCGATGGTGATCTTCTCCGGTCGAGACTGCGCTCTCGACGGGGCGACCATCGCGACGGCGAGCAGGACGGCGGTGAGTGCGACGAGCCAGCCGCGGTTCCGCATGCCCCTCTCCTCCCCTTGCCGGCGGCGCCGGCGGCGGCGGTCTACCCCTTGCCCTTCCAGGGCACCACGCGCCACTCGACGATCCGGATGATCCGGTCCAGCGCGATGCCGGTCAGTCCCATCACGATGATCCCCATGAAGATCACGTCGGAGCGGAGGAACTTGGAGGCGTCGAGGACCATCCACCCGATGCCGGAGGTGGCCGCCACCATCTCGGCCGCCACCAGCGTGGTGTACGTGAATCCGATGCTCACCCGCATGCCGGTGAAGATGTCGGGCAGGCACGACGGGAAGATGACGTGGCGGAACACCTGCCACGGTTTCGCCCCCAGCGACTGAGCCGCCTGCACCCGTTCCTGGGCGACGCCCCGGACGCCGGCCATGGCCGCGATCGACAGCGGCGGGAAGGCCGCCAGGTAGAGCAGGGCGATCTTGGACTCGTTCTCGATGCCGAGCCAGATGACGAGCAGCGTGTAGTAGGCGAGCGGCGGCAGCGGCCGGTAGAACTCGATGAGCGGGTCGAAGACCGCCCGCACCCAGGGGCTCCAGCCGATGGCCAGACCGAGCGGGACGGCGGTGACGAGGGCCAGCAGGAAGCCGGCCAGCACCCGATAGAGGCTGTCGGCCAGGTGCCGGAGCAGCGTGCCGCCCCGGTAGCCCTCCACCAGGATCTCGGTGAAGACCTGCCAGACGGCGACCGGATGCGGGACGAAGAGCTCGGACACCACCTGGAACCGCGCGAGCCCGTACCAGACGGCGAGGACGGCGGCCAGGGTGACGACGGTCAGCAGCCAGGGCGCGCGCAGCGGGAGCGGACGCGGCGCCCCGGCGAGCATCCGCGTCGCCGGAGTCACGCGATCGGGAGCCGCCAGCGCCATCGCCGCCTCTGGCCTGCGGCTAGGACCGGCCCGGCGCCGGCTCGGGGCGCAGCAGGCGGCGCAGCACCTTCCCCGTGGGCGTCATCGGCAGCTCGCTCCGGAACTCGACCGCCCGCGGGGCCTTGTAGGCGGTGAGCCGGTCCCGGCAGAACTCGATCAGCTCCGCCTCGGTCACCGGCCGCGCCTGGTCGGCCTTGAGGACGACGAAGGCCTTCACCATCTCGCCCCGGTACGGGTCGGGGACGCCGACCACCGCCGCCTGCCTGACGGCCGGGTGGGTGTAGAGGATCTCCTCCACCTCCCGGGGCCAGACCTTGAAGCCGGCGGTGTTGATGACGTCCTTCTTGCGATCCACGATGGCGAAGTAGCCGTCGGCGTCCATGACGGCGACGTCGCCGGTGCGGAACCAGCCGTCGGCGAGCACGGCCGCCGTCTCGGCGGGCTGGTTCCAGTAACCGCGCATCACCTGCGGGCCCCGGACCAGGAGCTCGCCGGGCCGTCCGGGAGCCACGTCCTCGCCCGTCTCGAGGTCGACGATGCGGGCGTCGGTGTCGGGCAGCGGGATCCCGATCGAGCCCGCGCGCGGCCGGTGGATCGGATTGGCGTGGGTCAGGGGGCTCGTCTCCGTCAGCCCGTACCCCTCCACGAGCACCTCGCGCCCGACCAACTCGTCGAACGCCGCCTTGACGGCCGGCGGCAGCGGGGCGGCGTTGGTCCGGCAGGCCCGGAGCGACGAGTAATCCGCCCGCCGGCCCTCCTCGTCGTCCAGGAGCGCGATGAACATCGTCGGCACCCCGAGCAGGCGGGTGGCGCGGTAGCGCGTCACCGCCCGGGCCACCGCCGCCGGCTTGAATCGCGCGAAGACGACGAGCGTGGCGCCGGCGTAGAGGGGCACGTTCATCACGCCCGACATGCCGCCGCTGTGGTACATGGGAATGGCGCAGACCGACACCTCGTCGCCCGGCGCGAACGCGTACCACTCGGCGAACTGGATGGTGTTGGTCACCAGGTTGCGGTGGGTGAGCATGGCGCCCTTGGGGCGGCCGGTCGTTCCTCCCGTGTAGAGCAACACGGCCAGGTCGTCGGGATCCACGGCCGGCCGCTCGAGCGGCGGTCCCGCCTGCAGCGCCTGGAAGACCTCCGCGTCCAGGAACGGCCGGCCGAGCCGGGCGGCGACGGTCGCCGCGCTGGAGCCGGCCTGTCCGATGACCAGGCCGACCGCGGCGTCGGCCAGCTGGTGCTCCAGTTCGCCGGCGTGTGCGGCCGGGTTGGCCGGGACCGCCACGCCTCCGGCAAGCCAGGTCGCGTAGTAGCCGAGGATCAGCGCAAGGCTGTTGGGGAGCACGAGCCCGACCCGCGCGCCGGGCTCGACGCCGCTCGCCTGCAGTCCCCGCGCAACCGCCCGGGCCCGGTCGAAGAGCTCCGCGTAGGTCAGCGTCGCTCGCTCGACCAGGGTCTCGTGGTCCACCTCACGCACCGCGACGCGGGCACCGAACCGGGGCAGGTTCCGCTCCAGGAGCCACCACGCCGGCACCGCCGGATAGTCGAGTGCCAGACCCAGGTGCGGCGGCCAAACCCCGTGCCAGGGGCGGCTGCCCCACCGGCAGAGCGGCGGGCGCTGCCCGTCGCGCGTCGGCGTGGTCCCGATCACGTCAGGCCGGCACGGCGGCCGGAGACAGGGCGTAACCGAGCTCGAGCGCGCGCACGTTCTGCTCGTGGAAGCGCGGGATGACCTCCAGCATCGCGGCCTTCATGGCCTGGTGGTCCATCGCCGCGGCCCGGGTGAGAGCACCGAGCATGATCATGTTGGCGAAGAGCTCCTTGCCGAAGTGCTCCTTGGACAGGTGCGTGGCGGGGACGGCCCGGTGACGCCCGGGCGCCTCGTCGCGGACCTCGGTGACCAGCTCGGGGTCGTAGAGGATGAGCCCGCGGCAGAGGTCGTAGAACTTCCGGTAGGCGGGGGCCGAGAAGGCCACGAAGACGTCGGCGTTCTCCACCACCGGGCTGTCGACGTAGGTCGGGGAGATCACGAGCTGGGCGCGCACGTAGCCGCCCCGTGTCTCGGTGCCGTGGCTCTTGAGCATCGTCACCCGGTATCCCTGACGGATGGCGCAGAGGCCGATGATCTGGCCCATGCGGATGACGCCCTGGCCGCCGAACCCGGAGATCAGGATCTCGGTCCGCGCGCGGCCGGGGCCGCCGTCGGCCATCACGAGCCGCCGCCGCCCGGGCCGGCCGGGCCCCGCGTCCGCTCCAGGTCCGCCTGCACGCGCGCGTTGAGGTCCCGGAGCAACCGCGAGAACTCCGGCCGGCTGTTGGAGGCGTCGCGCTTGATGCCGGTCTCCCAGACGAAGTCGGCCGGGGTGCCGTCGGCCTTGCGGCCCTGGGTGTGCTCGTAGATCCACTCGAGGTTCTTGAGCGTGTCGCGCGTGCCGAGGGCGTAGGCGCCGAAGTTCTCGTTGCACGGGAAGCGCACGTGGACGAACGAGAAGCCGTCGTTCTGGAGCGCCTTCTTCACCACCTTCACCGTCTGGTGCCACTGGGTGGCGGTGGTCTCGGCGACAAAGGTCGCTCCGGCCGCCATCACCACGTCGCAGGGGTCGAAGGGCGGCTCCACCATGCCGTAGGGGCTCGAGTTGGTGACGTAGTTCGACGGCGTGGTGGGCGAGAACTGCCCGCCGGTCGACTCGTAGCCCATGTTGTCCTCGCAGATCACCACCACGCCCAGGTTGCGCCGGGCGGCGTGGATCAGGTGCGAGGTCCCGATCGAGGCCGCGTCGCCGTCGCCGACCACGATCAGGTATTTCTTGTCCGGCTGGGCCAGCTTGAGGCCGGTGGCGACGGCCAGGGCCCGCCCGTGGGTGGCGCCGAAGTTGTCGCCGCCCCAGGTGGCGAAGGTCTGCCGGCCGACGCAACCGATCCCGGTGCCGAAGATCACGTCCTCCGCCTTGAGGCCCAGCTCGTCGATGGCCTGCAGGATCCAGTTCTCGATCATGCCGATCCCGCAGCCGTGGCAGGCCTTGGTGGGGATCTGGCTCGGCCGCAGGTACTTCTGCGCCAGGCGGTTCATCACCGCACCTCCGTCCAGATGTAGGGCAGCTCGGGCAGGCGGCCGCGCCGGGCCAGCCCCTCCAGCCCGGCCAGCACCTCCGCCACCGTATGCAGCTCGGCGCTCTTGCCCATGAAGTGCACCGCGTCCTTGTCGGGCGCCGCCCGCATCACCTCCCGCACCAGCTGGCCGTCGTAGTTGAGCTCGCAGACGAGGTACCGGGCCTCGCGCGCGAACAGCTCGTCCAAGAACGGCCACAGCGTGATGGGCCGCACGAACCCGGCCCGGAGACCGCGGCGGCGGGCCTCCAGCACGGCCGTCTTGACCGTCCGCGAAGCGGCCCCGTAGGCGACGGCGATGACCTCGGCGTCCTCCACGCCGACCGTCTCGTAGCGGGTGAGCTCGGCCCGGTGGCGGCGGACCTTGTTGACCAGCCGGTAGGTCTGCGCCCACTGGGCCTCCATCTCCTCGATGTCGTAGCCCTCCTCGGTGTGGGTGTAGGCCGACACGCAGACGCCGGTGCCGCGTCCGATGATGTTGGGCGGCACGTCGATGGCGTCCGAGCCGACCGGATAGAAGGGCATCATGAGGTTCACCTTTCGGGGCACGACGCAGTCCAGCGCCGCGCAGTCCTCGGGAACGAAGAGGTCCTCCCACATGTCGGAGACGACCTGGTCGGTCAGGATCGTCACCGGCGTCCGGAAGCGCTCCGAGAGGTTGAAGGCGTCGATCGTCAGCCAGAACGATTCCTGGACCGAGTTCGGGGACAGCACGATCGTCTCGAAGTTGCCGCCGTGCGTGCAGTACCGGGCGACGTAGAACTCCCCCTGCCCCGGGGCGCCGGTGATCCCGCTGATGGGGCCCACCCGCATGGCGTCGACGACCACCAGGGGGATCTCGTTGGTGATGGCCCACCCGTAGGCGTCGTGCATGAGCGTGTAGCCGGGGCCCGAGGTGGCCGTCATGGCCTTGAGCCCGCCCAGGCTGGCGCCGGCGCAGGCGTGCATGCCAGCCAATTCGTCCTCGCACTGGACGTAGTAGCCCCCGACCTGGGGCAGGCGCTTGGACATGTACTCGGCGATGTCGGTGGCGGGCGTGATCGGATACCCGGCGAAGACGCGGCAGCCGGCGGCGATGGCGCCCTCGGTCAGGGCGTAGGTCCCGGGCTCGAGGCACCGGCGGCCCCGCGTGTAGCGGCGGGCCCACTCGGCCCACGGCGCGTGCAGGACCTCGGCGACGCCCCCGCCCTTCCGACCTCCTCGCCGGGGAGCAGCGGCGCGGCCCGAGCTCGCGCTCGAACCGCGTGATGCGGCCACCGTGCGTCTAGCCATGCGCGTGCGCCTCCTCCCGCTCCCGGTGCTCCGGCTTGAGGGCGACGTCGATGCAGAAGTCGGGACAGATCTGGTAGCAGAGCATGCACCCCACGCAGTTCTCCTCGTGGGCCACCACCATCGGGAACCAGCCGAGCTTGTTCGGGGTCGTCCGCCAGGCGAAGACGTCGACCGGACAGACGGCCAGGCAGAACCCGCACGCCTTGCACATGTCCTCGGCCACCGCGACGTCCCACCGCCCGGCCGGCCCGCGGGGCGGCTTCTTTTCAGCCTTGAACAGCGCCATCGTGGTCTCCGCGAGCCATCGTCTTGAGCACGATCTCCCGGGCGCTGGCGATGTGGGCCCGGGCCAGGCGCTCGGCCGCCTCGGGATCGTGGGCGGCGATCGCCTCGAAGATCGCCCGGTGCTCGCGGTAGGCGTCCTCGAGCCGGTGCTCGGTCTTGAGCAGGAGCGGGTGGAAGTGGCGGATCGACAGCCGCACGACCGAGGACAGCGCCCGTAGGCGCTGGTTGCCGGCCGCGCGGAAGATCTCGTCGTGGAAGGCGACGTGGGCGGGGAACCACTGGTTGGCGTCCCGGCGCTCCAGGCACTGGGCCATGCGGCCGAGCGCCCGCTCGAGCCGGGTCAGCGTGCCGGGGGTGCGCCGCCGGGCGGCCAGGCGGGCGGCCAGGCCATCCAGGACCTCCCGGAGGTCATAGAGCTCCACCGCCTCGTCCAGGTTGAGCACCCTCACCCGGACACCGCCGCCGGGCAGGAACTCGACCAGGCCTTCTTGCTGGAGCCGGCCCAGCGCCTCCCGGATCGGAGTGCGGCTGATGCCGAGCCGGTCGGCCAGCTCGGTCTGCTTCAGGCGGGCGCCGGCCGGCAATCGGCCGGTGAGGATGGCGTCTCGCAGCGTCTGGGTGGCGTCATCCACCAGGCGGCGGCGGCGCAGCGGCGCCACGGCGGACCGGACTCCCGAGTTCTGGGTGCTGTATCCAGGATCCACGACGGTGCCCGCAGGGTACATCCGCCGCCTCCCCCTCCGTCAAGGGGGGCCATGGGGCGGCCGGAGGACGGCCGGTGACGTCCCTCAGGGGGTCCGGAGCGGGCGCGCCTTCCAGAAGTAGTTGTGGATGCCGCCGGCGGTCAGCAGGCGGCGGAACGTCATCTCGACGCGGTCCCCGATCTTCACCGCGCGCGGATCGACGTCGGTCATCTCGCACGGGAACCGGCCGCCGCCCTCGAAGTCGAGCACCGCGACCACCATGGGCGGCGACGGGGAGAAGGCCAGACGGTCGACGGTGAAGGTCGCGATGGTGGCCGGCACGTCGCTCAGGCGCTCCGGAGTCATGCGGTCCACCGCCTGGCAGCGCACGCAGACGCGCTGGGGCGGCAGGTGGCGGGTGCCGCACCCCCCGCAGCGGCTGCCGGTGAAGGCGAACTTCCACGCCTCGCGCCGGAAGGCCGGCGGCGCCTCCGGCGGCTCCGGGTCCGGGCGCCGGGGCGGCTCCCGCTGGAGCCAGCCGCGCCAGGTGAGGTAGGTCGGATACGACACGCGGCCGGCGGCCGAGGCCAGCAGGGCGGCGACGGTCGTCGCCGGTCGGCGCGAGGTGACCGCCGCCGTCGTGCGCCAGACCATCGCGTCGGCGCCGTCGGCGAGCGAGACGACGGCGATGATCTCTTCGGCTCCGGCCCGGTCCAGCGCGTCGGCGAGCAGGAGCCCGGCGTGGGCGGCGCCGGTGTTGCCCACCGAGCCCGAGAGGTCGTCGGCCATCGCGTCCTTGCGGACCCCGGCCCCGGCCGTCACGCGCCGCACCGCGCGGCCGTGCGGGCCGGCCACGATCAGCCGGCTGACGCCCGGGGCCGTCACTCCGGCCTGCTTGAG
>DATLZL010000434.1:0-2337 GCA_035574035.1 Binatia bacterium
GCGAGCTGGACCGGCTGCGCGACATCGACTTCTTCGACGCCCCGGCCGGGGAGGACGCCCGGCGGGCGCGCGAGCAGCTCGAGCAGATGCTGGCGCCCGCCCCGGAGGCGCCGGTGCCCCGGCTCGACGACCTGCGCGGGCGGCTCTGGGTCACGCGCCCGCGTCCGCACGTGGACCGCCTGGCCTCGGCCTGGTTCATCCGCCGGTTCGTGGACCCCGACGCCCGCTTCGCCTTCACCGCGCCCGAGGCGCGGCCGGCCGAGGCGATCCCCTTCGACATGGCCGGCGTCGAGCTCGGGCACCACGGCGACCGGTGCACGTTCGAGACGCTGCTGGCGGCCACCGGGCGCCGGGACGCCGGTCTTCAGGCGCTGGCCGAGATCGTGCACGAGGCGGACCTGCGCGACGGCAAGTACCCGCGCGAGGAGGCGCGGGGGCTCGACCTGGCGATCCGCGGGCTGCTGGCCGCGCTCGAGGACGACGAGGCGGTGCTGACGGCCGGCCTGACCCTGTTCGACGGCCTCTACGAGGTCCTGGGCGGCCGGTGAGCGACCCTCCCGCCGTCGCCGGCCCCTCGTTCGCCGAGGCCTTCCGCTTCTGGCTGAAGCTCGGCTTCATCAGCTTCGGCGGGCCCACCGGCCAGATCGCCATCATGCACCGCGAGCTGGTGGACCGGCGGCGCTGGATCAGCGAGCCGAGGTTCCTGCACGCCCTGAACTACTGCATGCTGCTGCCGGGGCCGGAGGCCACGCAGCTGGCGACCTACATCGGCTGGCTCCTGCACCGCACGGCCGGCGGGCTGGTGGCCGGCATCCTGTTCGTCCTGCCCTCGGTCTTCGTGCTGATGGCGCTCAGCTACGTCTACGCCGCCCACGGCTCGCTGCCCTGGATCGCCGCGCTCTTCGACGGGCTCAAGCCCGCCGTCCTGGCCATCGTGGCCACCGCCACCGTCCGGATCGGCCGCCGCGCGCTGCGCCATCCGGTGATGTGGGGCCTGGCCGCCGCCGCCTTCGTCGCGCTGTTCGCCCTGCGCCTGCCCTTCCCGCTGGTGATCGCCGGCGCCGCCGTCGTCGGCCTCGCGGGCGCGCGGCTCCGGCCGGCGATCTTCCGGGTCCCCGAGGCCGGCGGCGACCGGAGCGCGGTCATTGCCGACGACACCCCGCCGCCCGCGCACGCCCGCCCCTCGACCCGGCGGTTCGTGACCGTGCTCGCCGTCTCGCTCCTCTTCTGGACCGGCCCCCTGGTCGCCATCGCGCTCTGGCGGGGCACGGCCGACGTCCTGTTCCGCGAGGCGGTCTTCTTCAGCAAGGCGGCGATGGTCACCTTCGGGGGCGCCTACGCCGTGCTCCCGTACGTCGCCCAGCAGGCGGTCGAGACCCACCGGTGGCTGTCGGCGTCCGAGATGATCGACGGCCTGGGCCTGGCCGAGACGACCCCGGGGCCGCTCATCATGGTGCTGCAGTTCGTCGGGTTCATGGCCGGCTGGTACCACGCCCGCGACCTCGGCGTGGCCGGCGCCGTGCTGGGCGGCCTGGTGGCGACCTACTTCACCTTCATGCCGTGCTTCCTGTGGATCTTCCTCGGCGCCCCCTACGTCGAGCAGACCCGCGGCCACCGGGGGCTGGCCGGGGCCATGGCCGCGATCACCGCGGCCGTCGTCGGCGTCATCCTCAACCTGGCCGTCTGGTTCGCGCTCCACGTGCTGGTGACGCCGGCCGGGGTCAACCTCTTCGCGCTCGGCGTGGCGGCGGCCGCGTTCGTCGCGCTGCAGCGCCTGCGCTGGGACATCGTCCCGGTGGTGCTGGCCGCCGCCGGCGCCGGCCTGGCCCGCCGGCTCCTGGAGGGAGGGCCATGAACTGGGTCACCCGCGAGAACGCCCGTGTGGACCGCATCGCCTGCCCGTGGCTCATCAGCCGCTTCATCGACCCGGCGCCGCGCTTCTTCTTCGTGCCGGCCGCCGAGGTGCCGGCCGTCGCCCGGCGCGAGGGCGCTGTCCCGTTCGACGTGCCCGGGGTGGACCTCGGCCACCACGGCGACCGGTGCTCCTTCGACGCCTTCCTGGACCGGTACGAGCTCGACGACCCGGCGCTGGCGGCGCTCGCGCCCATCGTCCGGGGCGCCGACACCGGCCGCCACGACCTGGCGCCGGAGGCGGCCGGCCTCTACGCGGCGGCGTCCGGCTTCCGGAGGATCAGCCGCGACGACCACGAGAACATGGCGCTCCAGTTCCCGCTCTACGACGCGCTCTACGCCTCCTGCCGCGACCGCCTCCCGGCCGGCGCGCCGCACCCAGCGCGGGTGCTCTTCGTCTGCCCGCACGGGGCGGCCAAGAGCGTG
>DATLZL010000435.1:0-3844 GCA_035574035.1 Binatia bacterium
CCGGCGGGCGGCGACGCCCCGGCGGCGGTGGCCGCTCTCCGGGAGGCGTGCCTGCGCCATCCCGGTCCGGTGCCCGTCTTCGTGCACGTGCTCCTGCCCGAGCACGAGGTGGTGATCCGGGCCCGGTCCCTGTCGGTCGACGGCGGCCCCGAGGTGGTCGCGGCCCTGCAGGAGCGGTTCGGCACCGACGCCGTCCGCCTCGACCATGCCTGACACGCTGGACTTCGAGCAGCCGCTGCTGGAGCTTGAAGCGCGGATCGCCGAGCTCCAGGCCCAGGACGATCCCGCGCGCCGCGACGAGATCGCACGCCTGGAGGAGCGCCTGGCCCGCCTGCGCCAGAAGACCTTCGCCGGCCTCACCGCCTGGCAGACCACCCAGCTGGCCCGCCACCCGCGCCGCCCGCACACCCGTGACTTCTGCCGGCACCTGTTCGAGGACTTCCTCGAGCTGCACGGCGACCGGCTCTACGGCGACGACCCGGCCATCGTCGGCGGCCTGGCCCGGCTCGACGGTCAGAGCGTCGTCGTCGTGGGCCATCAGAAGGGTCGGGAGACCCGCGAGAAGATCGCCCGCAACTTCGGCATGCCGCACCCGGAGGGCTACCGCAAGGCGCTGCGGCTGATGCAGCTGGCCGAGAAGTTCGGCAAGCCGGTCGTCACGTTCATCGACACGCCCGGCGCCTACCCGGGGATCGGAGCCGAGGAGCGCGGTCAGGCCGAGGCCATCGCCCGGAACCTACGGGCGATGGCGGCCCTCCGGGTGCCGATCGTGGCCGTGGTCACCGGGGAGGGGGGCTCGGGCGGGGCGCTCGCGATCGGCGTCGGCAACCGGGTGCTGATGCTCCAGTACGCGGTCTACTCCGTGATCTCGCCCGAGGGCTGTGCCGCCATCCTCTGGGGGGACGCCGCCCGGGCGCCGGAAGCCGCCGAGATCATGAAGATCACGGCGCCCGACCTCCTGCGACTCGGCGTGATCGATCAGGTGGTGCCGGAGCCGCCGGGCGGGGCGCACCGCAACTGGGAGGCGACCGCGCTGAGCCTGAAGGCGGCGCTGGTCGAGCACCTGGCCGACCTCCGGCGCCATCCGCCGGAGGCGCTGGTGGCCGACCGCTACGAGCGCTTCCGGCGGCTGGGGGCGTTCGAGGAAGAGCGGCGGCCGGCGCCGGGGCGGTGAGGCGGCTCAGCGTCCGAGGACGGCCGCGGCCACGTCCTCGTCCGTCACCAGCACGTTGAAGAACCGGCCCCGCAGGGCGCCGCGTACGGCCTCCACCTTGCCCTGGCCGCCGGCGACGGCGATGACCGTCCGGTCCCCGCGCCGGGACAGCTCCTGCAGCCGCTCGCCGCTCACGGCCAGCACCCGCCGCATCAGGGGCCGGAGCTCCGGCCGGTCGATGAGCTGGCCCTCGGCGTCGAAGGGCTGGTAGTTGATCTCGCCGACCACGCCCAGCTCCCGCAGCCGGCGCACGCTCACCCCGTAGGCCTCGGCCAGCGAGCAGAAGCCCGGCGTGTGCTCGGCGATCTGGCCGATCCCGACCAGGGCGATGTCCACGCTCCGGGCCGCCTCGTAGATCGTGCGGACCTCGGGGTCCCGCAGCAGCCGGCGCCGCTCGCGCTCGATCTGGCCGGCCGAGACCAGGTGCTGGACGGGCAGGGCGTAGGCCGTCACGTGCGGGCGGTACTTGGCGGCCAGGATGCCGACCAGCGTGTTGGGTGAGATGTCGACCTGCTTGAGGGTGCTCTCACCGGACAGCGGGTAGAGGTCGAGGTCGCGGAAGCGGCGCTCGCGCAGCGCCCGGATGGTGTGGTAGAGCGTGAACCCGCACGACACGCCCACGCGCCGGCCGTGGTCGGCCACCTTCTCGAAGTAGCGGGCGGCCGCGGTGCCGAGCTCCTCCCGCACGTCGCCCCGCCCGCCGGCGGTGATCACCACCGCGTCCCGCAGGCCGAACCGCTCGGTGAGCGCCGTCTCCAGCTCCTGGGTGCGGGGCAGGTCGAGCTCGACCCGCACCAGGCCCTCGTCCATCGCCCGCTTCAGGAGCCGGGAAACGGTGGCCGCCGACACGCCGAGCGCGGCGGCGATGTCCTTCTGGCTCCGGCCCTGCCGGTAGTACAGCTCGAGGCACTGCACCATCAACCGCTTCTCGCCCGGCCGCGCCCCGCCGATCGCCCGCTGAGAAATTAATTTCATGACCGTAAAGTTCTTGCTTGACGGCCCAAGTGTACCCCGTTATCCTCGGGCCGTCAGCGTTTCCGTAACCGCCGACGTGGCACGACGTGGCACAAGGAGGCTTGCATGGCAGCCAAGCGCTACGGCCCCGCCGACGGCACGGCCCGTCCCGCGCTCGCCGACTATCACCAGTCCAAGGACGAGCTGGCCGGGCTTCCGTCGACGGTGGCGGAAAAGATCCCCGTCACCAACACGCCGAACATCTTTTCCTACAAGGCGTACGTCTTCGCCCGCACCCCCGAGCTGGTGCAGCGGTTCGTCAAGGCCACCAAGGCCGACGTCGGCGGCGTGGGCGGGCACGTGGTCGCCGCCGAAGAGGTCAAGTCGGTGGTGGCCAAGTTCGTCCTCGACAACAACCTCTACCGCGGGCGGCCCATCTACAGCTCCCTCATCGTCACCCACACCGGTGACGACGTGGCGGTGACCGGGATCATCGACGAGCACGTGGACCAGAGCGTGGTGGACGAGCTCATGTGGGACGCCCTGCAGGAAGGAGCGGCCAAGGCCGCCGAGCTCGGCCTGTACGGCCCCGGGCAGGACCTGGTGGCCGACGCCTTCACCGGCAACCTGCGCGGCGCCGGTCCGGCCACCGTGACGCTGCCGCTGCCGGTGCGCAAGGACAACGCCTCGCAGACGGTCCTGCTCTCGTTCGCGGACAAGACCGAGCCGATGGCCTTCAACTACTACGCCACCGGGGCCTACCTGCTGCCGCGCTTCAACACCGGGCTGGTGATCGCCTCCTCGCGGATGAAGCGCGGTTACATCCTGGACATCGTGGACCTGGACACCAAGGCCCAGGCCATCGAGGCCGGCGCCCACCCCCGAGATCAGAAGGCGCTGGACGGCAAGATGGAGGAGCTGGCCAAGGGCCTGCAGGAGAAGGTCGTCCGCCTGCGGGCGCCCGAGGACCTCTACGACATCGAGGGGCTCACGCGCTCCTCGCGCTACGTGGTCGCCCGCATCTGGTCGCGCAACGAGCGGGGCGAGGCCGACCAGCTGGGCTACGTGGTCTCGGCCGAGCGGCTGCACAACATCAAGACCAAGAAGGGGTTCACCTACGGCGGCAAGGACGACCCGGTGCTGCTGGCCCTGGCCCAGGGCGACTGGCCGGCGCCGGGCGAGATCACCTCGCCATGGGCGGCCTGCCCCATGGTGGCCGGTGACTGCCGCGGCAGTCACAACCTGCACATCCTGCCGGTGCCGATAAACTCCCAGACCTCGTACTGGTCGGGGCCGATCCTGTCCTGCGTCACGCTGTCGGTGAACATCCACACCGGCCGGATCGGCGCCATCTCCGACCAGTTCGCGCTCGGCACGCCGTGGGACGAGGTCCGCCGCCGCGCCTCCGACCTGGCCATCCAGTTCCGGATGGCGCACGGCATCAAGCAGCCGGCCACGCTGCACGAGGACGAGCTGGAGTACCAGGAGGGCTGGAAGGAGCGGCGGGCCCGCCTGGAGCGTCAGTTCACCGTGCAGCCGCCGCTGGTCTTCGGCGGCAACGGCGGTCCGCGGGGCGCCGCCGCGCCGGCCGGCCGGGCGGCCGGGCGGCCGGAGGAGATCGACTAGACTGCGACGCGGCCCGTCCACCCGGCTGCCGGGTCGGGCGGACGGCGCCGC
>DATLZL010000436.1:0-3283 GCA_035574035.1 Binatia bacterium
CAGGCACCCGTGGCGGCTGGGCTGCACCGACGCGCGGGGTCCGGGGCAGCGCGGCGGCGACGGGTCCCTTGACCCCTCTTCCGGCCCCGCCCCGACCCCGGACGGCGGCCGGGTGGGGCTCCCGGCTATCTCGGCACGTCGGCCGCCGCCCGGTCGAGCAGGCCCAGGAAGGCCCGGGCTGCGGCGCTGAGCGTCCGCGCCTCGTGGTGAATGACGTGGAAGTGCCGATGGATGCGGAGGCCGCGAAGGCGGGCCATGCGGAGCCACCCGGCCGCCACCTCCCGGCGCACCGCGTGGACGGACATGAACGCCAGGCCGAGTCCGGCCATGACCGCCTCCTTGATCGCCTCGGGATGATCGAGCTCCATGGCCACCGCGAAGCGGACGTTCGCCCGCTGGACCGCGCGCTCCGTCACCTGCCGCGTCGCCGAGCCTTCCTCGCGCATCAGCAGCGGCTGGCCGGCCAGGCGGTCCGGCGCGATCACGCGCCGGCCGGCCCACGGGTGGTCCGGAGGCATGATGAGGACCAGCTCGTCGAGCAGGCCGGCTGTCAGGCATTCTTCGCCCGGAGCCAGTCCATGGCCGCCCACCACGCCGAGGTCGAACTCGTTCGCGCGGAGCCCTTCCTCGATCACCCGTGAGTTGGCGATCTTGAGGCTCACCGCGATGCCCGGGTGGCGGCGCCGCAGGGCGCCGACGACCCGGGGCAGCACGTAGATCCCCGGCGTCGTGCTGGCGCCGATCGCCAGGGATCCGCGACGGAGGCCGTCCACCTCCGCCACCGCCTGGCGGGCGTCCCCGACCGTCGCCAGCACGCGGACGGCGTACGGCTCGAACGTCCGGCCGGCGTCGGTCAGGGCGACCGAGCGCCCGCGGCGGGAGAAGAGCGCCGCGCCGAGCTCGCGCTCGAGCTCGCGCACGTGCTCGGAGAGCGTCGGCTGGGAGAGGTGGATGCGCCGGGCCGCCGCACTGAAGCTCCGCTCGCGGGCCACGGCCATGAAGGCCTCGAGCTGGCGCAGCGTCATTCGGGTTCTCCCTATCGAGACGATCCAAACAAGGTATTGGACCCTATAGCACGATCCTGGTACCACAACCCTCGGCGGCCGTGAAGCGGCCACGGGGGGCGAGCCATGATCTTCCGTCAATTCCTGAATCCCAGGACCGGCTGCGCCAGCTACCTGTTCGGGTGAGGGGGCGCAGGCGCCTGCGCTGTGGTGGATCCACAGCCCGAGATCGAGCCGTACCTGGAGGCCGCCGCCCAGAAGGCGATGCGGATCACCCACATCTTCGAGACCCACGTCCAGGCCGATCACGTGTCGGGAGCCCGGCGGCTGGCCGAGGTCACGCGCGCCCCGATCCTGGTGCACGAGTCGGCACCGGTGGTGTACCCCCACGTCGACGTGATCGACGGCGAGGAGCACGAGCTTGGCAACGTGCGGGTGACCGTGCTCCACACGCCCGGGCACACGCCGGACAGCATCTCCCTCCTCGTCACCGATCGGACTCGCGGCCCCGAGCCCTGGTTCGTCCTGACCGGCGACACGCTGTTCGCCGGTGGAGTCGGGCGTCCCGACCTCTTCGGCGAAGGGGCCGAGACCCGGCTGGCCGAGCAGCTCTACGAGAGCCTCTACGGCCGCCTCCTGACGCTGCCGGACCACCTCGAGGTGTTCCCCGCCCACTTCGGCGGCAGCGCGTGCGGCAAGGGGCTCAGCGGCAAGCCGGGATCGACGATCGGCTTCGAGCGGCGCTTCAACCCGGCGCTGCAGCTCACGTCCAGGGAAGACTTCGTCCGGTTCGTGCTCGCCGACCTGCCGGCCCCGCCGTTCGTGTTCGCCGAGAACCGGCGGCGAAACCTCGGCCTGGAGTAAGTCATCCGGCTCGGGCTGCGCGAGAACCTCTCGCAGTTCTCGCTGCTGGTCGGGCTGAACGCCTTCGTCGGGGCGATGGTCGGGCTGGAGCGGACGGTCCTGCCGCTGCTCGGCGAGCAGGAGTTCGGACTCGCCTCCAAGACGGCCATCACCTCGTTCATCGTCAGCTTCGGCGTCACGAAGGCGGTCATCAACCTGGTCGCCGCCCGGCTGTCCGACCGAGTCGGCCGCAAGCCGATCCTGGTCGCCGGATGGGTGTTGGCGCTGCCGGTTCCGCCCCTGATCATCGCCGCCCCCGCCTGGTGGTGGATCGACCTCGCCAACATCCTGCTCGGGGCCAACCAGGCGATGGCGTGGTCGATGACCGTCATCATGAAGATCGACCTGGTCGGGCCCCGGCGACGAGGCCTGGCGCTCGGGCTCAACGAGTTCGCGGGCTACGTGGCGGTCGGCGCGATGTCGTGGGTCACGGGCTACGTCGCCGCCTCCCACGGACTGCGCCCCGCCCCGTTCTACCTCGGCATCGCCATCGCGGTCGTCGGCCTCCTCGTCTCGCTGCTCGCCGTACGTGAGACGCGGCCCTACGTCGACCTGGAAGCCGCCGGCGCTGCGGCGAAGGGCCCTCAGCCGGCGCCGTCGCTCGGCCGGGTCTTCTACGTGACGAGCCTGGGCAACGTCAGCCTGTTCGCCGCCTGCCAGGCCGGGCTCGTGAACAACCTCAATGACGGGATGTCGTGGGGCCTCTATCCCCTGTTCTTCGCCGCCCACGGCCTCGGCGTCGACCGGATCGGAGTCGTGAAGGCCGTGTATCCCCTCGTGTGGGGCGTCCTCCAGGTCGTAACCGGACCGCTCTCCGACCGTCTCGGCCGCAAGCAGCTGATCGCGGCCGGGATGGTGGTCCAGGCGGCGGGGATCTGGCTCACGGTCCTCGTGCCGGATTACGCGGCGTGGCTGGCCGGCGCCGCCCTCCAGGGCCTCGGCACGGCCATGGTCTACCCGACGTTGCTGGCGGCGATCACCGACCACGTCCATCCCGCATCGCGGGCGACGAGCCTCGGGGTCTATCGCTTCTGGCGCGACCTCGGGTACGCGGTCGGTGCCCTGCTCTCGGGCGCGGTCGCCGACCTGGTCGGGCTCGGCGCCGCCATCCACCTGGTGGCGGCGCTGACGTTCCTGTCCGGGCTGGTCGTGGCCGCGGCGATGCGCAGGCCGCAGCCGGCCGCTGCGACTCCGTAACGGAGCCGGTTCGGGGTTGCGGGTGCCTGCGGCCGCCGCCCTCGTGGTCCTCTGACCCCTCGCGGTCACGCCGCCGGAGCCGGGGCGGGGCCGGGAGAGGGGTCAAGGGACCCGTCGCCGCCGCGCTGCCCCGGACCCCGCGCGTCGGGGCAGCCCAGCCGCCGCGGGTGCCTGCGGCC
>DATLZL010000437.1:0-3832 GCA_035574035.1 Binatia bacterium
GAACTCCCGCAGGGCGTCCCACCACCGCCCCTGCCGCAGATAGATCCGGCCGAGATTCATGTAGGGGAACTGCCGGGGCTCGTAGCGCGGCGCCCGCTTGGCGCGCTCGAGCCAGGGGATGGCCTCGTCCAGCCGCTCCTGCTGCATCAGGTAGACGCCGATGTCGTTGTAGGGGTTGCCGAAGTCCGGGTCCACCTCGATGGCCTTGAGGCACTCGGCCGTCGCCTCCTCGAGCCGACCCTGAAACGAGTAGGTCCAGCCCAGGAACGTGTGCGCTTCGGCCGTCGGCCGGATAGCGATGGAGCGCCGGTAGAGGGCGATGGCCTCGTCGAGGTCGCCGGCCATCTGGCGGCGGTAGGCCTCCTGCCACAGCGCGGTGGCTCGCGCCAGCTCGGCTTCGTCGCTCACGGTGGACTCCCCTCCGACGCGAGGATATTGTACGCGCCGGGAGGAGCCCATGCGCATCGCCGACGTGCAGGCCTACGCCGTGTCGTTCCCCGTGCCCCCGGAGGCCAGCGTGCGGCTCGGCATCGGCCGCGCGGTCAAGCGCGACGCCGTCGTGGTGAAGGTGACGACCGACGACGGCGCGGTGGGCTGGGGAGAATCGCACCACGGCCGCTCGCCGGGCGCCGTCGCCCACCACGTCAACACCACGCTGCGGCAACTCGTGCTGGGTCTCGACGCCGCCGACGTCGTCGGCATCTGGGCGCGCATCTACCGCTACCAGCTCGGCAGCCACGGACTGGGCGCGGCCACGGCCATCGCCATGAGCGGGCTCGACATGGCCCTCTGGGACATCCGGGGGAAGGCGGCGGGCTGGCCCCTCTACCGCCTGCTCGGCGGCGCGGCGCGCGCCGTGCCGGCCTACGCCGGCGGGGTCTCGCTCGGCTACCAGGATCCGGCCGCGCTGGTCGAGGAGGCGCAGGCGGTCGTCGCCCAGGGCTACCGGGCCTTGAAGCTCCGCGTCGGCGACACGCCCGAGCGTGATCTGGCCCGCGTGGCGGCGGTCCGGCGGGCCCTGGGCGATGACATCGTCATCCTGACCGATGCCAACACCGGCTACAGCGTGGCCGATGCGCGGCGCGCGATGCCGGGGCTCGAGGCCCACGGCGTCGGGTGGCTGGAGGAGCCCTTCCCGCCCCACGACCACCGCGCGTACGCCCAGGCGGCCACGTTCGCGCGGGTGCCCCTGGCGGCCGGCGAGAACCACTACACCCGCTACGAGTTCCACCGGCTCATCGAGGACCGCGCGATCTCGATCCTGCAGCCCGACCTGTCCAAGACCGGCGGCGTGACGGAGGCCCTGCGCATCGCCGCCCTGGCCTCGGCCTGGAAGCTGCCGATCCACCCGCACACCTCGATGACCGGACTCAACATGGCGGCGACGATCCACCTGCTGGCCGCCATCGACAACGCCGGCTTCTTCGAAGGCGACGTCTCGCGCGGCAACCTCTTTCGCGACCGGCTCGTGCACCCGGCACCCTACACCGTGGACGCCGAGGGCTGCGTGCGCCCGCTGGAGAAGCCCGGGCTGGGGCTGGAGGTCGACGAGGAGTTCCTCCGCCGCCACCCGGTGATCGAGGGCCCCGCCTACGTCTGATCGCCTGCCCGGCTGACACGCCGGCCGTCATTTCGTCACATCGAAGAGCCGGCGGCGGCCAAGCCGCCGCGGCGGCGGCCGTCCGGTCGGGCATCGCCCTTGCAGCCGCGCGGGCGCATGAAGCCCCGCGTGCTGGTCGTCGAGGACCGCGATTACCTGCGGCAGGTCGTCGTCGCCCTGCTCGAGGAGGCGGGCTATGCGGCGGCCGGGGCGGCGACGGCGACCGCCGCGCTGGCGGGGCTGCCGGCCTGGGCGCCGGACGTGATCGTGCTCGATATGGAGCTGCCCGGGATGAACGGTCGCGAGTTCCTCGAGCGGCTCCGGGCGACGCCCCGCTGGGCGGGGACGCCGGTCCTGATCGTCTCCGGCTACGGCGAGAACCTTCCTCCTTCCCCGGATCGACCGGGCCTGGCGGTGCTCGCCAAGCCCTTCGACCCGCCGCAGCTGCTCGACGCCGTGGCCCGCATGCTCGTGACCTAGCCGCCCGGCGGCGGGGTGGGGTCAACCGGCGCGATGTCGCCCATGTCGGACTCAAGGGCGAGCGTGTCGGCGATCTTCGTGTAGGAGGAGAACATCTGCGTCACCCCGACCACCTCCATCACGCCGCGCTCGCCGACCCCGAGCCGGCGCAGCTCCGCCAAGTGGAACCGAGACCCGAAGGCCGAACGGGTGGTGAGCGACACCGCGAAGGCGAGCGCGGTCTTCAACCGCCGCCCCAGCCGGCGGTCGGTGAAGGCGTGGCGCCACGCCGCCGCCAGCTCACCGAGGTACGCGGGATCGCCGGCCAGCAGCCGGAAGGGCGCCGGCGCCTCACCGCCGTGAAAGCCGGCGAGCTCGGCCAGCAGCGAGGCCGCCGGCTCCCCGACCTCGGGCGGCGGCAGCAGGTCCGCCGGCAGGCCGTCCGCCACCACGTTGAGCGCGTTCGTGATGCCGACCACCATGGCCGCCTCGTACCACAGCGCGTCCTCGACCAGGCCCTGCAGCTTCCCGGCTGCGGTGTGGGCCTCCGTTCAGTACCGGCATCCGTTGGCGCCGCTGACGGCGGCGGCGATCATCTCCTTCTCGGCCCGGGTGAACTCGCCGGGAGCCATGACCCGCCGCATCGCCCGCCCGTGGGGCCCCCCGAAGCCCGGGTCCCAGGCCATGACCCGGCTCATGGCCGGCGGCTCCTTGAACTCGTAGCCGAACCATTGCCGGGACAGCTCGAACAGCCTCCGGGCCGGCTCGGGGTACTCGGCGGCGCTCCGCAGCCTGACGGTCGGCATGAATTGCTTCCTCCTTTGGGGTGGGGGCGATCCATCATAAACCGGTAAGCGAGGAGCACGGCGATGCGGCTCCGGTACCCGATCTGGACCCTGGTGCTGGGCACGGCGGCCCTGGTGGCCTTCGGCGCCGGTGCCCTGGCGCCGGTGGAGCAGTGGCTGAGGGGCCTCGCCGCCCAGCCGGGCGTGCGCGACGCGTTCAGCGATCCGGACTACGGGCGGGTGGACGCCCTGACGCTGCTGCTCTCGGTCTTCCTGCTGACTCCGTTCGGGATCCTGCTGCTGGCGCTGGCGTTCGTCTTCGTGCTGATCGTCGTGGCCCTGCTCTTCGAGCCGGTGCTCCGGGCCTTCCGGTTGCCGGAGTGGCTGGCCCTGCCGGTCGTCCTGCTCGGCACGGCCGGCGGCGCCTGGGCGGCGAGCGGGTTCTGGCTGCCGCCCTCGCTCCATGTCCTGGCCCTGGTCGCCCGGGCCTGGTCGGTGTACTTCGGGACGCCGGACGGCGTCCCGCGCTGATCGCCGGCGTTACTGCGGCTTGATCAGGAAGCTTGCCCGCCGGTTCTCCGCCCAGCACGTCTCCGTCCGCTCGGTGCAGGCCGGCCGCTCCTCCCCGAACGACACGATCGAGATGCGCTCGGCGGCGATGCCGCGCTCGACCAGGAAGTCCCGGGCCGCCCGCGCCCGCCGCTCGCCCAGGGCCAGGTTGTACTCGTTGGTGCCGCGCTCGTCAGCGTGGCCCTCGATCAGGACGAGCGTCTCGGCGTGGTCGCGCAGCCACTGCACGTTGGCCTCGAGGGTCGGGATGTCGCCCGGCCGGATCTCGGCGCGGTCGAAGTCGAAGTGGATGGGCTTGACCTCCGCCACCGCCGCGAACTCCTGAGGCGCCGGGCGCTCGGGCGCGGCCGGCGCCGGCTCCGGGGCCGGCTCGGGCGTGGGTGCGGCCGCGACGACGGCGGTCTTCGGCGGCTCGGGC
>DATLZL010000438.1:0-3085 GCA_035574035.1 Binatia bacterium
CGAGCGCCGGCCCCACGCCGGGCAGGCGCACGAGCTCCTCGGGGCCGGCGCGGTTCAGGTCGAGCGGTCCGGGCGGTGGCTCCCCGGTCGGCGCCGACGGGAGCTTGACCGGACGGTGACGCGGTACTTCTAGCGAGCCGAGAGGTTCGGCCGCTCCCCGTCCAGGATCAGCGGCCTCGCCGGCGCCACCGGCTTCGTCCTCGGCTCCCGACACCGACCGCCGCGCGGTCGAGCGGTCGGCACGGGATGGCGCGCGATCCCACTGCTCGAGCCGGTCGACGAGATCGGGGTGGCGGGCCCGCCAGTGCGCGACGCCGAGCCCGGCCAGCGCCGCACCGAGCAGGCCCAGGAGGAGCACGAGCTGCCGGCGGGTGTAGAGCTCCATGCCGGCACGATAGGCGCGCCCGCCCCGTCCGACTAGAGTGCAAAGTTTCAGACACCGGGCGCGCGGGCGGCCTTCGCCCGGAAGGGGTGCTTCACCGGGTTGCGGAAGGGCCGAGGGCGGTCAGCGGATCAACGGCCCGGCGGGGACGGCCTTCATTTCCGGGAGCGGAGCCGGCCGGCGCGCTCGGGGCCGCCCGGGGCGCGATCTCACGGCGTCAGCGCGGCGCGGGTGATGCTGGTCGTCTCGCGCGCGTGCCACTCCGACTGGGCGAAGGCCTCGTCGATCCTCTCCAGCGGGTACTTGTGCGAGATCAGCCGGTGGAACGGCCAGCGGTCGCGGTTGCGGACCAGGAAGTCGAGCGCGCGCGGGATCACCCAGGGGTCGTACATGATCACGCCGACGATCCGCTTGGCGCCCCACACCAGCGCGGCCGGCTCGAGCTCCACGGTGGCGCCGCGGCTGATGGTGCCGATCTCCACGTAGGCCCCGCCCTGGCGCAGCATCTCGATCCCCTCGGGGATCACCTGGGGGAAGCCGACGAAGTCGCACGCCACGTCGGCGCCGGCGCCGCCCGTCCACTCCCGCACGAGCCGCACGCGCTCCTTGCGGTCGGGAACCTCCTTGAGGTTGATCGTGTGGTCGGCGCCGAACGCCCGGGCCAGCTCGAGCCGCCCGGGGATCTGGTCGACGGCGATGACGACGGAGGCGCCCATGTCCTTAGCCACGGCGCAGGCCTGCACGCCGAGCCCGCCCGCCCCCTGGACCACCAAGGTGTCGCCGAAGCGGAAGCCGGCCTTGTGCAGGCCGAAGATGACCTGGCTCAGCGCGCAGTTGACCGGGGCCACCAGCTCGTCGGGCAGCGCGTCGGGCACCTTGAAGACCGCGCCCCCGGGCCGCAGGTAGTAGTACTCGGCGAACGCGCCGTGGAAGTGCGGGAACTGCGAGGGCCCGAGCGGGCGCCCCACCTTCTGCAGGCACGCCGCCGGCTCCTTGCCCAGGCAGGCCGGGCAGCGGCCGCACGGGTAGAAGTAGGTGTAGGCGACGCGGTCGCCCTCGGCCAGCGGGCGGCCGAGCGAGTCGGTCTTGACCCGGCTGCCCAGACGGGCCACCCGTCCGGTCATCTCGTGGCCGAAGATCCAGCCGTCGGCCGGCAGCTTGAGCGGAGCGTCCCCCCGCCAGAAGTGCAGGTCGGACCCGCAGACGTTGGCCAGCGAGACGCGGATGAGCACGGCGTCGGGCTCGAGCTCGGGCACCGGCAGCTCGCGCAGCTCGAACGGCTTGCCGGGACCGTGGAAGACGGCGGCGCGACCCTTCATACGGCGGCTCCCTTCAGGCGGCGGTTCGTCCAGGCGCTTGTCCGGGCCCGGGTCCGCGGCCCGGTCAGACGGCGGCGCCCTGCTCCCGCGACAGCTCGAAGGCGTCGTGGAGCGCCCGCACGGCCAGCTCGGCGTACTTGTCCTCGATGACGCAGGAGATCGCGATCTCGGAGGTGGAGATCATCTGGATGTTGATGCCCTCGCGAGCCAGGGCCGAGAACATCCGGGCCGCCACGCCGGCGTGGCTCCGCATGCCGACGCCCACGATGGAGACCTTGGCCACCCGCTCGTCGTGCACGACGCCCTGGGCGCCCACCTTGGCCGCCGCCTCCCGCAGGGCGGCCAGCGCCCGCTGGTAGTCGCCGCGCGGCACCGTGAAGGAGAGGTCGGTGTAGCCGTCCCGGCTGATGTTCTGCACGATCATGTCGACCACGATGTTGCGCTCGCCGATGGCGCCGAACACCGTGGCCGCGATGCCCGGGCGGTCGGGCACCCGGAGCAGCGAGATCTTGGCCTGGCTGCGGTCGTGGGTCACGCCGGTGACCACGAGCTGTTCCATGGTGTCGTCCTCTTTCGTGACCAGGGTGCCGGGGTCGGGCTTGAACGTCGAGCGCACGTGGACCGGCACGCCGTACTTCTTGGCGAACTCGACCGACCGGGCCTGGAGCACCTTCGCTCCCAGGCTGGCCATCTCGAGCATCTCGTCGTAGGTCACCCGCGGCAGCTTTCGGGCCTCGGGGACAATGTTGGGATCGGCGGTGTAGACGCCGTCGACGTCGGTGTAGATCTCGCAGACGTCGGCCTTGAGCGCCGCCGCCAGCGCGACGGCGGTCAGGTCCGAACCGCCGCGGCCGAGGGTGGTGATCTCGTCGTCCTCGCTCAGGCCCTGGAAGCCGGCCACCACCGCGACCTCGCCGGCGTCCAGCGCCTGGCGCACGCGCTCCGCCTCGATCCGGGTGATGCGGGCCCGGGTGTGGGCGTTGTCGGTGCGCAGCCCCACCTGGGGCCCGGTGAAGGAGCGGGCCGGCACGCCCAGGGCGTGCAGCGCCATGGCCAGCAAGGCGATGGTCACCTGCTCGCCGGTGGCGAGGAGCATGTCCATCTCGCGCGGGTCGGGGGACGAGGCGACCTGGTGGGCGAGCGCGATCAGGCCATCGGTCGTCTTGCCCATGGCCGAGACGACGACGACCAGCTGGTTGCCGCCCGCGCTGTCGGCCACCCGGCGGGCCACGTTGCGGATCTTCTCCGGGTCGGCGACGGAGGAGCCGCCGTACTTCTGCACGATCAGCGCCATGGCTCCGCATCCTAACACGCGCCCCGCGCGGCCGGGCGCCCGGGGCGGCGCCGGCGGTCGGCCGGGTCAGGACGCCGGCGGCCTCGCGCC
>DATLZL010000439.1:0-3449 GCA_035574035.1 Binatia bacterium
CGAGCGCCGGCCGCACGTAGCGGTCGGCCGGCGCGCCGCGGACCTCGACCGCCACGCGCCGGGGCGCGGGCGTGAGCGACGACAGCACGGGGGCGGCCCCGCCGGACAGGAACTCGATCAGGAAGGCGGCGGCGAGCAGGCTCTCACCGAGCCGGGCGAGCACCGGCGCGGCGACGAGGGCGGCGAGAGCGAAGGCGAGGGAGCTCCGGAGCGTGCCGTTACTTGCGGTTGACGCACTTCACCAGGCGCCAGCCGTTGAACATGTTCACCTTCACCACCAGCTCCGGGGTGAGGCCGACCTTCTTGAGCAGCGGCGTCATGGCCAGGTTCGACTTCCACCCGAGCCGGGTGCACAGCGGCGCCACCAGGTCCTCCAGCCGGCCGATGGCGCGCCGCTCGCTGCGGAAGTGGTTCAGGATCACGATCGTGCCGCCGGGCCGGACCACCCGCCGCATCTCGCGCAGGACGGCCACCGGATCGGGCACAGCCGAGATGACGTAGGTCGCCAGCGCGCGGTCGAACTCGTTGTCGGCGAAGTCCATGGCGGTGGCGTCCATGACCTTCAGGGTGACGTTGGGCATGGCCAGCCGCTGCACGCGCTCGACGGCCTTGTCGAGCATCTCCTGCGAGAGGTCGATGCCCGTCAGCCGTACCGCCGGAGGGTACAGCGGCAGGTTGAGGCCGGTGCCGATCCCGACCTCCAGCACGCGGTCGGCTGGCCCGAGGCCCAGGTGCTTGACGGCGGCGGCGCGGCCGGGTGCGAAGATCCAGTCGAAGATGAAGTCGTAGATCGGCGCGTACAGCTCGTACGCGCGCTGGACCTGCCTCTTCTCCAGCACTACGTCCACGGTCCGTCCTCCAGCGTGTGTGGGATGCGAGGCGGGCCCGTCGCGTGCGGGCGCCCGGATTGCGCCGGTATCTTACCCGTCGCGGCCCGCCGTTGCCAAGCCGTCAGAGCAGGTACCGCATGAGCAGGGTGGCCAGCCCCAGGAATGAAAGGAATCCAAACACGTCGGTGAAGGTCGTGACGATCACGCTGGACGCGATGGCCGGGTCGATCCGGAAGGTCTTGAGCGCGATGGGAACCAGCGTGCCGACCACGGCGGCCACCAGCATGTTCAGCAGGAGGGCCACGCCCAGGACGACGGCCAGCAGCAGGTGCCCTTTCCACGCGAAGGCCACCACCGCCAGCAGCAGGCCGGTCGTCAGGCCCGTCGTCAGTCCCAGCCAGAGCTCCTTGCGCAGCACCCGGCCGAGCACGTGGGGGGTCAGGTCGCCGAGCGCGATGCCCCGGACCACCACCGTGGCCGTCTGGGTCGTCCCGATACCGCCCATGGAGGCCACGATGGGCATGAATGTGGCCAGCACGGCCAGGGCCTGGATGGACTCCTCGAACAGGCCGATGACCGAGGCCGCCAGCACGGCGGTGGCCAGGTTCACCAGCCGCCAGGCGAGCCGCCGGGGCAGCACGGTTTGGGGCGGGTCCAGGACCGTCTCGTCGCCGCCGGCGCCGCCGAGGCGCTGGATGTCCTCGGTCGCCTCCTCGTGGATGACGTCGATCACATCGTCCACGCTGATGGTGCCGAGCAGCCGGCGGTTGGCGTCCACCACCGGGACCTGCACCAGGTCGTAGCGCTGGACGAGGCGGGCCACGTCCTCCTGGTCGGTGTCGACGGTGACGCTCTCCACGTCCTCGATGCGGATGTCGCGGATCGGCGTGACCGGGTCGGCCGTCAGCAGCCGGTGGAGCGGGACATAGCCGACCAGGTGCTCGTGGTCGTCAACCACGTAGAGATAGAAAGCGTCGTCCCCGGACTTCGACTTGCGGATGTACTCGATGGCCTGGGCCACGGTGGCGTTCTCGTGGACGGCCACGAACTCGCGGGTCATCAGGCGGCCGGCGCTGCCCTCGCGGTACTCGAGCAGCTCCTGGACCTCCTCGGACTTTTCCTCCTCCATCAGATCCAGGAGCTTTTCGGCCTCGGCCCGGGGCAGCTCCTCCACCACCTCGACGACGTCGTCGGCCGGCAGCTGCTCGAGGATCCTCGACAGCTCGTGCTCGTCGAGCGAGCGCATCAGCTCGTGCGCGGTGGGGTCGTCGAGCTCGGCCAGCACCGCCCCGGCCCGCGCCGGCGGCAACAGGCGGAACAGCCGCACCTGGTCCTCCAGCGGCCGGTCGCGCAGGATGCCGGCCACGTCGGCCGGGTGGGCGTCGTCCAGCACGGCGGCCAGGCGGTCGTCGCGGCCGGCGTCGAGGAGTTCGCGCACGGCCTGGGCCAGGCGCTCCCGCTCGGTCATGCCGACCCCCGGCCGCGCCCGCCCCGGAGGGCGCCCAGGAAGCGGGCCTCGATGCCCCGGGCCACGTCCTCGCCGGCCGGCCAGGCCGCCAGCGGGATCACGGCCTTGGCCATGGCCCGATGGCCGCCGGCCGAGCCCAGGTCGCCGAAGGCCTGGCGCACCACCTCGCCGGCGGCGCGCACGTATCCCACGTTCCGCACCGACACGTGCAGCTCGCCGGCGATCGAGCCGGAGACCACCGTCCACTCCGTGCCCTCGACCTGCAGGAACAGCTCCGCAAACTGCGCCGCCAGCTCCCGGTAGGGCATCTCGCCGAGGTGCGCGAACAGGACGCCGTCCACCAGGCGGCGACCGGCGAGGGCGGCGGCCAGGCGGTCGAGCGCCGCCGCCGGAAGCTCCGGCCGCTCGATGCGCCGCAGCGCGCTGTGGTTGGCGAGGCCGTGGAGGTGGGCGAAGGCCTCCATGTCGTTGCGCGTCGCCCCTCGCTCCAGGCTGAGCGTGTCGGCCTTGATGCCGTAGAGGAGCGCGGTCGCCAGGCGGGAGCTGATCTTGACGTCGGCCGCCCGCAGGTACTCGGTGAGGATCGTGGCGGTGGCGCCGTAGCCCGGCCGGACGTCCTTGAGCCGCGCCCGCACCGGCACCGGCTCCGGATGGTGGTCGACGACCAGGTCCACCTCCGGGAAGCGCTCCTCGAAGAACGACGGCTGGGTGTCGACCATCGCCACCCGGTCGAACTCCCCGAGGGTGCCGGGGACGATGTGCTCCACGTCGATGTCCAGGATCCGCGCCATGGCCCGGTTTTCCGGGCGGCCGATGGAGCCGAAGGTGGCGATGGTGGCCCCGCCCCGCGTGCGGCCGAGCAGCGTGCGCAGGGCCAGCGCCGAGGCGATGGCGTCGGGGTCGGGGTCGTCCTGGACCATGATCAGGACGTGGTCGGCCTGCTCGAAGTGCCGCCGTACGCGTTCCACCCTGGACCGGGTGACGGCGCGCTCCAGCTCGGGCTCCACGAGCCGCTCGAGGAACACGGCCGGGCCCAGGGCCGGCAGGTCGGCCGGACCGTCGGGGCCCAGGAGGACCACCGGGGCCGCCGGGGCCACGCGGCGCAGGGCGGCCAGGACGGCGGCCCGCCGGGCCGGGCGTAGGGCGACGAC
>DATLZL010000440.1:0-3034 GCA_035574035.1 Binatia bacterium
TGTGGAGGGAGAGCCATGAAGCGCGCGCGATCGAAGGGCGTGGAGATCGCCTATGACCTCCGGGGGCCGGCGGCCGAGCCGCTGCTCCTCTGCATGCCGGGCTGGTGCTCCGACCGCACGCTGTTCGCCGCCGTCGGCGACCGTCTGGCGCGGAGCCGGCGCGTGGCGGCGCTCGACTGGCGCGGCCACGGAGACTCGGGGCCCGCCCCCGTGGATTTCGGGCTTCCCGAGCTGGTCGAGGACGCCCTGGCCGTCATCACCGCCACCGGAGCGCAGCAGGTCGTCCCGGTCGCCATCTCACACGCGGGGTGGGTGGCGATCGAGCTGCGCCGGCGTCTGGGCCCCCGGGTGCCGGCCGTGGTCCTGCTGGACTGGCTGGTGCTCGACCCGCCGGCCCCGTTTCTCCAGGCGCTGGCCGCGCTCCAGGACCCGGAGCGATGGCGCCCGACGCGCGAGCAGCTCTTCGCGCTCTGGCTGGAGAGCGCTCCGGCCGCGGTGGCCGACCAGGTGCGGCGTGAGATGGGCCGGTATGGGTTCGAGATGTGGTCCCGCGCGGGTCGGGCCATCGCCGCCGCCTACGAGCGGCACGGCGATCCGCTGCGCGCCCTGCTGGCCCTGGACCCCCCGCCGGTGTTGCACCTCTACGCCCAGCCCCCGGCGCCCGAGTACCTCGCCGCCCAGCAGGAGTTCGCGCAGCGCCATCCGTGGTTCTCGGTCCGCCGGCTCGAGGCGGTGAGCCACTTTCCGGCGCTGGAGGTCCCTGACGCGGTGGCCGAGGCCGTGGAGCGCTTCCTCGGGAAACAGGCGTAAGCTGCCTCGAGCGATCGGACACCGGCCGGCCGCGAGCCCGAGTGGCGGAGCCTTCGCCGGCCCGCGTGGTATGATCCAGTGCGCCATGCCTCTCCGGCTGCCCGATCTGGTGGGCCGCGCGATGATCGATCCGGACTTCCTCGCCGACCTCCAGCGGCGGCCGCAGACGGTCCTGGCCGAGTACGAGCTGAACGACGACGAGCGCCAGGCGGTCGAGCGTGCGCTCGTGCGGCTGGCGGAGACCCCGATCCCGCAGCGCGCCGCCGCCCTGCGGCACGCCCTCCTCCGCCGCGTCGCCACCTGAGCGGAAGGCCGGGCCCCCGGCTTCCGTGTCCAGCGCAGTCGAGGTCGCCGGGTTCCTCAAGAGCGTCCGCCTCTTCGCCGCCTTCACCGACGCCGAGCTGGCCGCCTTGGCGGCCCGGCTGCGGTCGCGCACGCTGCGGGCCGGCCAGGTCCTGTTCCGGGAGGGGGACGCCGGCGACGAGATGTTCGTGGTCCGGACCGGCACCATGGTGATCTCGAAGGCCGTCACCGGTCGCGTCGAGCAGGTCCTGGCCCGCGCCACGGCCGGCGACTTCTTCGGCGAGATGGCGCTCTTCGATCGGGCGCCCCGCTCGGCGACCATCCAGGCCGAGAGCGAGGCGGTCCTGCTGGTCCTCGACCGCGACAACCTCAAGATCCTCATCGAGCAGAATCCGCGGGCCGCGGCGGCCTTCTTCCACGCGCTGGTCCGCGTGTTCATCGAGCGCCTGCGGGCCTCCGGCGAGCTGGTGGCCGAGATCACGCGGTGGGGGCTCGAGGCCACCGGCCTGGACCTCGATCTGCGATGAGTCCCGACGGCACCCGGGCCGGGCCCCCGTCGCGTCCCGCGCGCCTGGAGCTGCTGGTCCGGCACGGGGACGAGGCGTACGAGGTCAAGAACGTCCCGAGCGCCGCCGCCTGGGTGAAGATGCGGCCCGCTCGGGTGCCGGCCGAGCAGTTCGAGCTGGCCGAGGTCACCTCCCGGGTGGACCGCGCGCGATCCTTCATCCTCAAGAACACCGTCACCGACCGCTTCCTGATCCTGAGCGAGCCGGAACGGTTCCTCTGGGATCGGATGGACGGCCGGGCCTCGATCCAGGACCTGGCCACCGCCTACGTGCTCCGCTACGGTGCCTTCGACTTCGACCTGATCCCGGCCCTCGTCCGCAAGCTGCAGCGCGCGCAGCTCCTGACGCTCACCCCGGCCTCCCGCCTCCGCACGGCGATGGGCCGTCACCGCGACCGCCGCCTGCTCCGGGCGGCCGAGGCGGCGCTGACCGCCCTGGAGCGCATCAACGTGTCGAGCCGGCGCGTGCAGCCCTTTTTCATGCGCCTCTACCGGTGGGGCGGGCGGCTCCTGTTCTCGCCGGCCGCGCTGGTCGCGTGCCTGGCCCTCACCGGTCTCGGGGCGGCGGCCGCGGTGCGGCTCTGGCGCGAGGTCGGCGACGTCGCCGCGGGGCTGGGCAGCCACGCCCTGGCCGCCGCCGTCGCGGTGAAGCTCGGCCTGCTGCTGACGCTGGCCGCCCATCAGGCCGTGCACGGCCTCGCGCTGGTCCACTACGGCCGGCGCGTGCGGGAGTTCGGCTTCACGTTCCTGCACGGCATCGTGCCGACCTTCTACGTCGACATCACCGACATCTTCATGGCCACCCGCCGGGCCCGGATCGTCACGGCGGTCTCGGGCACCGTGGTGCACCTGGTGCTCGGCTCGCTCTTCTTCCTCATCGCGTGGCGGGCGCCGAACGGCTCGCTGCTGCAGGGCTTCGCCGCCGCCTCGGGCCTGCTGCAGTGGCAGTCGTTCCTGGTCGCGCTCTACCCGTTCTGGTTCATCGAGATGGACGGCTACCACGTGCTGGTCGACCTGCTCGGCGTGCCGACCCTCAAGCAGGACGCGCTCGGGTACGTCCGGGCGCGGCTCACCCGGGCGCCCGTCACCGCCACCCGCCGCGAGGTGGCGCTCTGGCTCGGCTACCTCGGCCTGTCGGCGGTGTCGGTCGCCGCCTTCGTCGCGTTCAACGTCTGGCTGATCCTGACCGCCACGGCCTGACGGCTCGGGATCGGGGGACGGCGATCAGGGGCCGAGGAGGGCCTGCACCGCGGCCGCGATGGCGGCCGCCGCGCCGGGATCAGGCGCCGGCGGCGCCGTCAGCAACCGCTCCTGCTCCGCGACCGGTAGCGCCGCCACCCGCGCCTGGGCTCGGGC
>DATLZL010000441.1:0-2107 GCA_035574035.1 Binatia bacterium
TGCCAGAAAGACGGCCCCTCGTCGGGCTGCAGGACGACGGCGTGGCCGCGGACGCTCTCGTGCGCGCTCATCGGGCTCCTCCGGGCGGACGCGACGTACGGTCAGTCTACCCCAGGCGCCGGCCCGGAGCGGGCGACGGCCTGCGGGGTGTGTCACCACGCGCAACGCGTGCTATCCTCCGGCCCCCAGAGGTCCACGATGCCCCTGTCGCCGGCGCTGTTCCGCCCCCGACTCACGTACCCGTCGATCCCCTACGGCCGGATGCTGGACCGTCCGGTCGCTCTCTACCCGGAGCGCGCGGCGGTTGTCGGCGGGGAGGTGAGCCTCACGTTCCGGGAGCTGGAGGGCCTGGTCAATGCCTTCGCTGGCGCGCCCCGGGGCCTCGGGATCGGCCGGGGCGACCGCGTGAGCCTGTTCATGGCCAACCGGCCCGAGTACGTTATCGCCTTCTACGCTCTGGCCCGGCTGGGCGCCGTGTCCAGTCCGGTGAACCCCTCGTACCGCGAGCGCGAGCTCGCCTATCAGCTGGCCGACGCCGAGGCGGTAGCGGTGGTCACCCAGGCCGACCTGCTGCCGCTGGTCCGGGCGGTCCGGGCGGAGATCCCGGGCCTCAAGCACGTGATCGCCGTCGACGGGGCGGAGGTCGGCACACCGGACGTGCTGCGCCTGGCCGACTTGCTGCGGGCGGCGCCGGCCCTGCCGGTTCCCGAGCCCCCGATCGCCCTCGACGACGTCCTGGTCCTGCCGTACTCCAGCGGCACGACTGGCCTCCCCAAGGGCGTGCTGCTCTCTCACCGGGCCTTCGCCTGCAACAACATCCAGTTCCTGTCGGCCAGCCGGCTCTCGGACGCCGACCGCGTCCTGATCTTCCTGCCCCTCTACCACATTTACGGGCTCATGCTCATGGGCGGCAGCGTGCACGCCGGCGCCTGTCTGGTGCTGATGGAGCGCTTCGATGCCGCCGAGTGCTGCCGGCTCGTGGAGCGTCACCGCATCACGATCCTGCCCGTCGTGCCGCCGGTGCTGGCGGCCTTGCTCGACGCGCCCCAGGCGCGCCGCACCGACTGGTCGAGCGTCCGCCACGTGATGGTGGGCGCCGCCCCGGTGCCGCCCGAGCTGGCCCGACGGTTCCGACAGGCGACCGGCGTCCGGGTCGTCCAGGGCTACGGCCTGACCGAGGCCGGTCCGATCACGCACCTGAACCCGGTGGACGACGACGATCGCCTGACGCTCGACACCGCCGGCCTGCCGTGCAGCGACACCGAGCACCGGGTGGTGGATCTGGAGACCGGCGCCCGTGTTCTGCCACCGGGCGAGGTGGGGGAGGTGTGCGTGCGGGGGCCCCAGCTCATGCTGGGGTACTGGAAGGCGCCGGAGGCCACGGCCGCCGCCCTCCGCGAAGGCTGGCTCTACACGGGCGACGTCGGGCGGATCGACGAGCGCGGTTACCTCACGATCACTGACCGCAAGAAGGAGATGATCAAGTTCAAGGGCTTCGGTATCGCCCCGGCCGAGATCGAGGCCCTGCTGTTCGAGCACCCCGGCGTGGCCGACGCCGCCGTCATCGGCAGGCCCGACCCGGAGGCCGGCGAGGTGCCGAAGGCGTTCGTGGTTCGCCGCGACCCGGCGCTGACCGCCGAGGCGCTGCTGAATTGGACCGCGCCGCGGCTGGCCGGTTTCAAGCGCCTGCACGAGGTCGAGTTCGTGGACGCGATTCCCAAGACCGCCTCGGGCAAGATCCTCCGCCGGGTGCTGCGCGAGCAGGAGCGCCGCCGGCTGGGACTCGGCACGTGAGGCGTGTCCCGGCCGGGCACGACGCCGGCCGGCCGGGCCGGGACCGTGCGCCCGGGCCCGTGCGCTCGTGTCAAACGGCGGCCACTCTGGCGACGTCTCGACGGGTCTGCACGCGATCGACTCCCGCGGCCGGGTGGCGAAGTCCGCGGGAAACCGATTCGGCCGAGGCTCGGCGGCCTTGGCACCGCCGGTGCAGGGCCCGCCGGACGTGACGACTGCACGGTCACGGCCGACGCGCTATCACTTCTCGGGCATCGCCGGCAGCGGGATGAGCCCGCTCGCCCGGCTGCTGCGCGCCTGGGGTCACGAGGTC
>DATLZL010000442.1:0-2159 GCA_035574035.1 Binatia bacterium
GCCGCCACCCGCTCGACCGCCGCCGCCACCGCCGGCAGGACGCGCTCCACCGCCCGCACCGCCCGCGCGTCCTCGCGGTTCATGAGCCGCGCGATGCCGAGCGGCGACAGCCGGTCGAGAGCGCGGCTGGCCGGGTTGGGACGCTCGGTCGGCAGGCGCTCGTAGCGCGGCGGAGGCGCCATCCGCCGCATCCTACCCGAACTCGGCTACCATCGAGCGCGATGCCCGTGGCCTGCGGCCTCGACGTCCTGCTCGAGCGCCGGCTCTCGCTCCTCCGGGGACGCCGCTGCGGGCTCGTCGCCCACCAGGCCTCGACCGACCGCCGGCTCGACCACGCCGCCACGCTGCTGGCCGACCTCCGGAGCGCGCGGCTGGTGCGGCTCTTCGCCCCCGAGCACGGGCTCTGGGGCGCCGCCCAGGACCATGCGTTCGTCGCGACCGCCCGGGATCCGGTCACCGGGCTGCCGGTGGTGAGCCTCTACGGCCGCCGGCGCGCACCGACCGCGGCGATGCTGCGCGGGCTGGACGTGCTGGTCGTCGACCTCCAGGACGTCGGCGCCCGCTACTACACGTTCGTCTGGACCATGGCGCTGGCCATGCAGGCGTGCGCCCGCGCCGGCGTGGAGGTGGTCGTGCTCGACCGGCCGAACCCGCTGGGCGGCGAGCAGGTGGAGGGCAACATCCCCGACCCCGCCTTCGCCTCGTTCGTGGGCCTCTACCCGCTGCCGGCGCGTCACGGCCTGACGATCGGCGAGGTCGCCGCGTACGTGAACGCCGTCCACGGAATCGGCTGTCGCCTGGTCGTCGTCCCGATGCGCGGCTGGCGCCGCGCGATGTCGTGGGAGGACACCGGCCGGCCCTGGGTCCCGCCCTCGCCCAACATGCCCACGCCGGACACCGCGCGCGTCTACCCGGGCGGGTGCCTGATCGAGGGGACGAACCTGAGCGAGGGGCGCGGCACCACGCGGCCGTTCGAGTGGGTGGGCGCGCCCTACCTCGACGCCCACGCCTACGCCGAGCACCTCAACCGCCGGGGCCTGCCGGGCGTGCACTTCCGGCCGGCCCGCTTCCAGCCCACCTTCCACAAGTGGACGGGCCGCCTCTGCGGCGGGGTGCAGGTCCACGTCACCGACGCCCGGCGCTTCAAGCCGTTCCTGACCGGGCTGGCGCTGGTGGACTCCGCCCGCCGGCTGGCGCCGAGGGCGTTCCATTGGCGGCGGCCGCCCTACGAGTTCGAGCGCCGGCGCCTGCCATTCGACATCCTGTGCGGCACTGACGCGATCCGCCGTGCGCTCGAGGCGGGCCGGGCGCTGTCCGGGATCGAGGCCGGCTGGCGGCGCGCGCTGGCCGCCTGGCGCGCCCGGCGCGCGCCGTGGCTGGTCTACCGGTGAGGGCCGTCGCCGCTCGGACTTCTACCAGGAATACGCGGCTCTCCTCGCCGGCCTCGGCATCGAAATCGCTCTGTGGCCGGGGCCAGTCGAGCCTCGTCCAGGCGCGAGCCGATGTCTCATGAGGAGATCAGACGGAGCCCTGACCCTTCCCGCGTTCGGACCGTCGGGCCGACCCGACGTCAGTTCGAGAAGAGGCGGGTGAAGAAGTTCTTGACCGTCGCACCCAGGGCGTTGGCGCTCTCCCTGAAGTTGCCCTCCTTGAGGTTCTGCCAGACGCCCTTGGCCTTGGGCTCGGCCGCCTGGCCGGCCTCCTTCAGCTTCTCGCCGGTGAACTTGGCGCCCTCGACCACGGTCTTGCCGATGCCCTTGGCCGTCTCCTCGACGCCGTCACCGAGCTTGCCCTCGCCGATCTTCTTGGCCCCCGACTCCACCTGCCGGGTGGCGGACTTGACCTTGGAGTCGTCGGCCGCCTGGACGGCAGCCACGCCGCCGGCGACCAGGCCGAGGACGATCGCGATCACGACTGGTAGTGCTCGCATGGAAGACCCCCCGTCCACCGCGTGGACTTCACTTCCCATCATAGCGGACCCCGGGGGCTGGGCGAGCCGGGCGGGCTAGAGGCTGGGGGCGGGGGGAAGAGCCCGCCCCCAGCGCCGCCATCATCCCGCGTAGCCGCGGGAGCGCAGGCAGGCCGCGTAGGCTTCGCGGTAGCGCTGGTCGTTCTTGCGGTTCTCGTTGAGGCCGTAGAGCGTGCCGGCGCCGGCTCCG
>DATLZL010000443.1:0-5369 GCA_035574035.1 Binatia bacterium
CCCGAGGGGCCCAGCACGGCCGTGAGACGGCCGGGCCGGAAGGCGAGCGAGACGTCGTCCAGGGCCTGCACGGCGCCGAACCGCTTGCGGAGCCCCTCGACGGTGACGGGCATCACGGAGGGGTGGTCGGGCGGCCGGGACGGGGCCTGGGCCAGCATCAGGCAAGCCATGTGGCCGGCCCGCCGGCACACCGGCCACGTGGCTCCCGTGACGCCGGCTCCACCGTCGGGGGACGTGGCCGGCGGCACGGCCGCCGGCCGCCGGGCGCGCCGGCCCCACGGGGCTCGGGCGACGTGATCCCCGTCACCGTCGAGGGGCTGCGCAAGCGCTTCGGCACCGTGGAGGCGCTGCGCGACGTCTCGCTTGCCTTCCGGGCCGGCCGCCTGACCGCCGTCCTGGGCCCCTCGGGCTGCGGCAAGACGACGCTCCTGCGAGCTCTGGCCGGCTTCGCGACCGTGGACGCGGGCCGCATCCGCTTCGGGGACGACGACGTGACGGCCGTGCCGCCCCAGGAGCGCGCCACGGCGATGGTCTTCCAGAACTACGCGCTCTGGCCCCACATGAGCGTCTTCGACAACGTCGCCTACGGCCTGCGCCGCCGGCGGGTGCCCGCCGACGAGGTGCGCCGCCGCGTGCGCGACGCCCTGGCCCTGGTCGAGATCGGCGACGTGGACGCCGTCGCCCGCCGCAAGCCGGCCGAGCTCTCCGGCGGCCAGCAGCAGCGGGTGGCCCTGGCCCGGGCGCTGGTCGTCGAGCCCCGCGTGCTCCTCCTGGACGAACCGCTCTCGAACCTGGACGCCAAGGTGCGCCAGCGGCTGCGGGCCGAGGTGCGCCGCGTCCAGCGGCGGGTCGGGATCACGGCCATCTACGTCACGCACGACCAGGAGGAGGCGCTGGCCATCGCCGACGACGTGGTGGTCATGAGCGCGGGGCGCGTCGTGCAGGCCGGCCCGCCGGAGGAGGTCTACCGGCGTCCGGCCGACCTCTTCGCGGCCGACTTCCTCGGCGTCGGCACGCGCGTGCCGGCCCGGGCCGAGCCCGGCTGCCTGCGCCTGGACGGCCAGTGCCTGCCGTGGGACGGCCCGCTGCGGGGCCCGGTGGTGGTGGTTTTCCGCTCGGCGGATGCCGTGCTGGCGCCGCCGGGGGCGCCGGCCGAGGACTACCCGCTCACCGGGCACGTCGAGGAGAGCCTCTTCCTGGGCGCCCACTACCGGCACTACGTTCGGCTGGCCGAGACCGTCATCATGGTCGACAGCGCCGAGCGGGTGGCGCCCGGGCCGGTGCGGCTCGGGATCCCCCGCGACCGGCTCCTGGTGTTCCCGGAATCCTGACAGGGAGGAATACGCATGCTCGTCCGCCTGGCTCTCGTCCTGCTGCTCCTGGCCACGCCGGCGACGGCCGCCACCCGGCTCAACGTCGCCATCGGGGCCGACGTCAACGTGGTCGAGGTCCACAAGACCCTGCTCGGCCCCGGCTTCCGCGAGACGGCCCGCGACGTGGAGCTGAACGTCGTGGGCACCGGCACCGGCGAGCCGGCCAGCCGCGCCATCTACACGAAGATCCGGGCCCAGGCCGAAGCCGGCCGCAAGCCGTGGGACATCGACGTGGCGCTGGTCAGCATGGCCGTCGCCTCGCAGATGGTGAAGGAGGGTCTGCTCCACCGCTACGTGCCGCAGATGAAGAACGCCGCCCTGGTCAAGGGCGCCGAGGTCCGGGAGGCCTTCGGTGTGCCGGTGGACGGCTACGTCGTGCCGATGTTCCACAACCAGATCGCCATCGCCTACAATCCGGCCCACGTCAGCCGGCCGCCGCGCTCGTTCGAGGACCTGGTGGAGTGGGTGCGGGCCAACCCCGGCAAGTTCGGCTACAACGGCATCAAGGGCGGCGTGAGCGGCGTGGGCTTCACGATGGCCTGGGTCTACTGGAAGACCGGGCTCTACAAGACCCTGACCCAGGGGCCGTTCGACCGCGCGCACGAGCCGCGCATCCGGGAGGCGATCGCCGCGCTGCGCGACTTCAACCGCCAGGCGACCATCACCAGCGGCAACGCCGGCACCCTGGACGCGCTCAACCGCGGGGCGATCTGGATGGGCGCGGTCTGGATCGACCAGCTGGTGGCCTGGAAGAACGAGGGGCGCATGGACCCGTCCATCACGCCGGTCCTGATCGCCCCCGGGCTGCCGATCTACCCGCTCTACCTGGTGGTGCCGCGCGAGGCGGCCAGCCGCGACCTGGCGGTGCGCTACATCGACTACATCGCCACTCCGGAGGTCCAGGCCCGGGCGATCGTCGAGCGGTTCGGCTGGTATCCCGGCGTGGATCCGGACCGCGTGCTGCCGCTCATCAGCACCAAGGCCCGGGACCTGCTCTTCAAGGGAGTGACTCCCGAGGACCTGGCCCGCTACTCGCGCCAGATGCCGATCAAGGAGTACCACGACCTGATCGCGCTGGCCTACGAGGAGATCGTCCGCTGAGAGAGCCGGCGAGGGCGGGCGCATGAGACCTTTCGAGCGGCTGCTGTGGGTGCTCCTCTGCGCGCCCGCCCTGGCCGTCCTGGGCCTGGCCTTCGTGTGGCCGCTGCTGGCCTCGGTGGCGGCGAGCTTCGTCCGGGACGGGGTCCCGACCCTGGCCAACTACGCCACTGTGTGGCGCCTCTACCGTGGCGACGTCCTCTACACTCTCGGGGTGGCGGCGGCGGGCACCGCCCTCACGTTCGCCGTCGGCGTCCCCGTCTGCGGCTGGCTCCGCGTCCGCGCCTTCGCCCCGGTCGAGTTCCTCCTGAAGGTGCCGCTGTTCGTGCCGTTCGTGGTCGTGGGCCACGCGCTGCGGGTGTTCCTCAGCCCGCACGCGCCGGAGCTCACGTCGTCCTGGGCCGGCATCGCGCTGGCGCTGGCCTGGAAACACCTCGGCCTGGCCGCCCTTCTGCTGGTGGGGGCCTTCCGCGGCGTGGACGAGGCGTACCTGGAGGCCGCCCGCAACTTCGGCGCCTCCACCCTGCGCCAGACCCGCGACGTGCTGCTGCCCATGGCCGCCCCGGCGCTCGGGGTGAGCGCGATTCTCATCTTCTCCTCGATGCTGGCGTCGTTCTCGATCCCCCTCATGATGGGCCGGGGCAGCGGGCCGCAGATGCTCATGATCGACGTCTACTACCGCTTCGGCCAGCACGGTGACTTCGCCACCGCCTCGGCGCTCGGCGTCGTCGGGTACCTGCTGGCCGCCGGGGCGGCGCTGGTCTACGCGCGCCGCCTGACCGCGTGATGAACGCCTCCCCTTGCTGTCCGGGGGCGCCGCCGCACGGGTCCGCCGCGCCGGCTCCCGCTGCCTGATGCCACGCCCTCGTTCGGCGGATCCGCCGCGCCCGGTCCGACGCCGTTCGCTGGCGGCGCTCGCCGTCCGGGCCGGGGCGCTCGCGGTCGCCGCCTTCGCCGTCGTGGGCCCGCTGGCCAGCCTCGCCGTGTGGTCCGTCGCCGAGCGCTGGACCTACCCGAGCGCGTGGCCGCAGCGCTTCGGACTCCGGTACTGGGCGCGGATGGCGAGCGGAGACTTCCTCGAGCCGCTGCGGACGGGCCTGGGCATCGCCGTGATCGTCACGGTGCTGGCGCTCCTGATGGCCATTCCGCTCGGCTACGCGCTGGCCCGGCTGGCCTTCCCGGGCCGCACCGCCGTCCTGCTGCTGTTCCTGCTCCCGCAGGCCTTCCCGCAGCTGCCGGTCTTCGCCAGCGCGACGCGCGAGTTCTACCGCTGGGGTCTGGCCGGGACGGTGACGGGCGTGGTCCTGGTCCACCTGGTCGGCGGGCTCGTGTTCGCGGTGTGGACCATGACGGCGGTGTTCCGCTCGGTCGGGCGGGAACTGGAGGAGGCCGCCTACGATCTCGGCGCCTCCACCACCCGGGCCTTCTTCACCATCGCCCTGCCGCTCGGGCTGCCGGGCGTGGCGGCCAGCGCGGTGCTGGTGTTCCTCTACTCGCTGGACGAGTTCACCGGCACCCTGCTGGTCGGGGCGCCGTTCGTCACCACGCTGCCCGTCTACATGTACACGGCCAGCGTCGGCTACGAGCTGCAGATCGCCTCGGTGACGGCGATCGTCCTGATGGTGCCCGGCGCGGTCCTGCTGCTGGTCCTGGAGCGCTTCCTCCGCTCCGACTACCTCGTCTTCTTCGGCCGCTTCTGACCGGCGCCTCAGCGCCGGAAGGCGGGCATGACCTCGCGCGCGAACCACTCGAGCTGCGCCTGCCACTCTCGGGCCGGGATGCCCTCACACCAGTGCAGCATCACCTCCTCCAGCCCGGGGTAGCGGCGCTCGAACTCGCGGATGGTCGCCACGATCTCCTCCGGCGGGCCGACCAGCCACGCCCTCTGCTCGATGCCCTCGCGCAGGGTGGGTACCCGGGCCGGCGCCCCGGGCGAGCCCCACGGACGGCCCTGCTCGTCGGCGTAGCGGACGAAGCCGAACGGAGCGAACCACTTGTAGCGCTCGTCGTGGGCCGGCTCCAGCCGGCGGATGCCCTCCTCGCGCGAGGGAGCCAGGTAGAGCCCGACACCCCAGCAGAGGTCCTCGCCCAGCGCCAGCCGCCGGCCCGCCCGGGCGGCGGCGTCCCGGTAGGCGTGGAAGATCTGGTCCACGATCCGCTCGCCGTTGAGCGTGATCATCCCCTTGATGCCGCGGCGGGCGATGTAGTCCAGCGTCTTGCCGCTGGCGATGGGCTGCCAGATCTCCACCGGCCGCCGGAGCGGCCGCGGCACGCAGGTGATCTCGCGCAGGGTGTAGCCGCGGTAGGGGACCTCGGGCGGGATCGTGTAGTGCTTGCCCCGGTGGCTCCACGACTCCTCGTTGAAGCACTTGAAGAGCACCTCCATCTGCTCCTCGAAGAGCTCCTGGTTGGCGGCGTTGTCGAGCATCGGGGCCCCGAACGTCTCCACCTCGCGGGTGTGGTAGCCGCGCCCCACGCCCATGATGACCCGGCCGCCGGTCAGGATGTCGGCCATGGCGAAGTCCTCGGCCAGGCGGATGGGGTGCCACATGGGCAGGATGTTGAAGGCGCAGCCGAACCGCAGGCGCTCGGTCTGGGTGGCGAGCCAGGTCGAGAACAGGATGAGGTTCGGGATGACCTCGTAGCCCTCGTGCTGGAAGTGGTGCTCGGCCATCCAGAGGGTGTCGTAGCCCAGCCGGTCCATCGTGCGGGCCACGTCGCGGGTCGTGAAGTACGCCTCGGCGAACCGCTCGTTGGGGTAGCGGCGGGCGTCGGCCGGGGTGCCGTCGCGCCCGATGTCGTCCAGCTCGACCTGCCCGACGTAGAGCACCGAGAACCGCTTGATCATCGCGCCCTCCCGATCGTCATTCCGTGCTCGACCGATCCGGCGTCGACCGT
>DATLZL010000444.1:0-20003 GCA_035574035.1 Binatia bacterium
GAGGCCTTGGCCTTCTCCACGGCGGCGCCGACCGTCTGGGCCACCGCCACCCCGCAGGGGTTCGTGTGCTTGACGACGACCGCCGCCGGCTCGGCGAACTCGAGCAGCAACCCCAGGGCGGCCGACACGTCGAGCAGGTTGTTGTAGCCGAGCTCCGGGCCGTGGCGCTGACGCAGCGCCGCCAGGCCCCGCGGCGGCCCGCCCACCGGCCGGTAGAACGCCGCCGCCTGGTGGGGGTTCTCCCCGTACCGGAGGGACATGACCCGCTCGAGATCGAGCCGCACCCTCTCCGGGAACTCCGCCGCCGCGGCGGCTCCGGCGCGACCGCCCGGGGAATCCTCGGAACCCGCCGCGGCCGGCTGCGCCCGGACCCCTTCGCCGAGATACGCGGCGATGGCCGCGTCGTACTCCGCGGTCCGCCGGAAGGCTTCCCGGGCCAGGCGCGCCCGCGTGGCCTCGCTCAGGCTGCCGCCGCTCGCGCGCAGCTCGTCGATCACGCCCGCGTACTGCGAGGGGTGGGTGACGACGGCCACGTGGGCGTGGTTCTTGGCCGCCGCCCGGATCATCGCCGGACCGCCCACGTCGATCTGCTCGATCGCCTCGACCGGGGTCACCCCGGGCCGCGCCACCGTCTCCTCGAAGGGGTAGAGGGCGACGACGACCAGGTCGATGGCGGGGATGCCGTGGGCCTCCAGCGCCTGCACGTGGGCCGGCGCGTCCCGGCGGGCCAGGATGCCGCCGTGGATGCGCGGGTGCAGCGTCTTCACGCGGCCGTCGAGCAGCTCGGGAAAGCCGGTGACCTCCGACACCTCGCGCACCGGCAGCCCCGCCTCCCGCAGGGCCCCGGCGGTGCCGCCGGTCGACACCAGCTCGACGCCCAGGGCGTGCAGCGCGCGGCCCAGCTCGACGAGCCCGGTCTTGTCGTGCACGCTCAGCAGCGCGCGGCGGACCTTCATCGTACCCTCACCCGGCGGCCTTCGAGCGCGAGCCGTCCCTCGGCGTAGAGGCGCACCGCCTCGGGATAGAGGCGGTGCTCCTCGGCCAGGATGCGCGCGCTCAGCGTCTCCTCGGTGTCGTCGGGCTCGACCGGTACCGCCGCCTGCAGGATGATCGGCCCGGTGTCCACTCCCTCGTCCACGAAGTGCACGGTGGCCCCGGTGATCTTCACGCCGTAATCGAGCGCCTGACGCTGGGCGTGCAGGCCGGGGAACGCCGGCAGCAGGGCGGGATGGATGTTCATCACCCGGCCACGCCAGGCGCGGACGAAGGCCGGGCCCAGGATGCGCATGAACCCCGCCAGGCACACGAGCTCGACCCCGGCCGCCTGCAGGCGTGCGCTGAGCGCGGCGTCGTACGCCGGCCGGTCCCCGTAGTCCTTGGGATTGAGGAACACGGCGGTGACCCCGGCCGCCGCCGCCCGGGCCAGCGCCGGGGCCTCCTCGCGGTCGGCGATGACGATCACGACCCGCGCCGGGTAGCCGGGCCGGGCGCCGGCGTCCAGCAGGGCCTGCAGGTTGGAGCCGCGCCCGGAGGCCAGCACGCCCACGGCGAGGGGCCGGCTCATGCCGCCTCTCGGGCCCCGCCGTGCGCGGTGGCGGCGCAGATCGCGCACCGCGACGCCGGGCGCATCATGGCCGAGTCGCGCGGGAAGAACTGGGCCAGCGTCCAGTCGACGAACACCTGGACCTGCTTGCGGAAGCCCACCAGCTTGTAGAGGTGGAGCGCGTTCCAGAACAGCCAGGCCGGGTAGCCCGAGAACCGGAACCCCATCACCTCCACCACCGCGTCGCGCTCGCCCAGGGACACCAGCATGCCGCGCGGGGCGAAGTCCACCGCCGCCGGCGGCCGGCCTTCCAAGCCGGCCACGATGTTCTCGGCCGCCAGCCGTCCGTGGGCCAGCGCGGCCGGGATGATGGGGACCGAGGCCTCCGGCTTGCCCTCGACGGTCACCGCGTCCCCGGCCCCGAAGACGCCCGGGAAACCCGGCAGCTCGAGGGTCGGCTGGACGATCACGCGGCCCAGGCGGTCGCGACCGACCGGCAGGCGGCTGAGGGTCGGGTGACCCTTCACGCCCGCCGCCCACACCGTGAGCCCCGAGGGCAGCGAGCCGGCGCCGTTGATCTCGATGGCGCCCGGGAGCACCTTCGTCACCCGGCTGCGGGTGAGGATCTCGATGCCCTCGCGGTTGAGGCGGCGCCGGGCCCGCTCGGCCAGGGTCGGATGCACCCCGCGCAGGATCTCCTCGCCGGCCTCGACCAGCACGAGCCGGTAGTCGCCCGGGTTCACGCCGCGGTAGCGGGGGACGATGTAGGAGTGCAGGAAGTCCTGCAGCTCCGCGATCAGCTCGACGCCGGTGTAGCCGCCGCCCACCACGCAGAGGGTGAGCATCGCCTGGCGCCGTTCCGAGTCGGGCTCGTGGTCGGCGTGCTCGGCGAGGTCGATCAGGTGGTCGCGCAGGAGGATCGCGTCCTCCAGGCGCTTGTAGGGCAGCGCGTGCTCCTCCACGCCCGGCGTGCCGAACGTCGGCGTGGTGCCGCCCAGCGCGATGACCAGCCGGTCGTAGGCCAGCCGGCCCTCCGCGCACACGACCCGGCGCCCGGCCAGGTCGATGTCCTGGACGGTGTCGCGCCGGAACCGGAAGCGCCGGGCGCCGCGGATGTCCCGGATGGGCTGGATGATGTGGCGCGGCTCGACCAGGGACGAGGCCACCTGGGGCAGCAGCGGCGTGAACAGCAGGTAGTTGCGGTCGCTCACGAGGAGCAGCTCCACGTCCGAGCGGTGACCGAGCTTCCGCTCGAGCACCTGGATCGCCTCCAGCCCGGCGAACCCCCCGCCCAGCACGACGATCCGCATCAGGCCAGCTCGACCCCGCGCTCGCCGGAGACGATCTCGCCGATCTCGACCGCCCCCAAGTCCTGCAGGGCGGTCAGAGCGGCCAGCACGGCCCCCTCGGCGGACGGCACGACCAGCACGTAGCCGATGCCCATGTTGAAGGTGCGGAACATCTCGCCGTCGGGGACCTGGCCCGCCCGGCGCAGCGTCTCGAACACCGGCGGCACCGGCCACGCCGCCCGGCGGAGGATGGCCCGGCAGCCCTCCGGCAGCACGCGCGGCAGGTTGCCGGGGAGGCCGCCGCCGGTGATGTGGGCCATCGCCCGCACCGGCACCCGGTCCAGCAGCGACAGCACCGGGCGGACGTAGATGCGGGTCGGCTCGAGCAGGACGTCGACCACCGACCGGCCGGTGCCGGGGAGCTCGGCGTCGAGCGGGAGGCGCATCACGTCGAAGACGATGCGGCGGGCCAGGCTGTAGCCGTTGGCGTGCAGGCCGGTGGAGGCCAGGCCGATCACGATGTCGCCGGCCTCCACCGAGGCGCCGTCCACGATCCTCGACCGCTCGGCGACGCCCAGGGCGAAGCCCGCCAAATCGTACTCGCCGGGGGCGTAGAGATCACCCAGCTCGGCGGTCTCCCCGCCGATCAGGGCACAGCCCGCCTGGCGGCACCCCTCGGCCACGCCGCGGACGATCTGCTCGACGCGCGCCGGATCCAGCCGGTGGCACCCGATGTAGTCCAGAAAGCAGAGCGGCTCGGCGCCGTGGACGAGCACGTCGTTGACCGCCATCGCGACCAGGTCGATGCCCACGGTGTCATGGCGGTCGGCCATGAACGCCACCTTGAGCTTGGTGCCGACCCCGTCGGTGGCCGAGACCAGCACCGGCTCCCGGTACCGGCCCGGTACGCGCACGAAGCCGGCGAAGGCGCCGATCCCGCCCAGCACCTCGGACCGGAAGGTGGCCCGGGCGATCGGTGCGATGCGGCGGACCGCTTCGTCACCGGCCTCGATGTCCACGCCGGCGGCCCGATACGTCAGCGGATCCATGGCCGGGCGTCAGCCGTCGAAGAGGGAGAGCTGCGCCGTCGGCTCGGGCCCCAGGCCGACCCGGTACGCGCCGGTGAAGCAGGCGTGGCAGAAGCTGGCCGGGTCGTTCCCGGTCGCCTTCAGCATGCCGTCCAGCGACAGGTAGCCGAGCGAGTCGGCGCCGAGGTAACGGCGGATCTCCTCCACGCTGTGACTGGCGGCGATCAACTCCTTCCGGGTGGGCGTGTCGATGCCGTAGTAGCACGGCCACTGGATCGGGGGCGAGGAGATCCGCATGTGGACCTCGCGGGCGCCGGCGCCCCGGACCATCTTGACGATCTTCCGGCTGGTGGTGCCCCGCACGATGGAGTCGTCCACGACGACGACCCGGCGGCCCTCGAGCGCCTCCCGCATCGGGTTCAGCTTGACCTTGACCCCGAAGTGGCGGATGCCCTGCTTGGGCTCGATGAACGTGCGGCCGACGTAGTGGTTGCGGATGAGCCCGATCTCGTACCGGAGGCCGGCCTGCTCGGCGAAGCCGAGGGCGGCGCTGGTGCCCGAGTCCGGGACCGGAATGACCACGTCGGCCGCCGCCGGGTGCTCCCGGGCCAGCTCCCGCCCCAGCGCCTTGCGCACGGCGTGGACGTTCCGGCCCCACAGCGTCGAGTCCGGCCGGGCGAAGTAGACGTACTCGAACACGCAGTGCTGCCGCTCGCCGGCCGGGAAGGCGCGGACGCTCTGCACGCCGTCGTCGGAAATCACCACGATCTCGCCCGGCTCCACGTCCCGCTCCGGCCGGGCTTCCAGGAGATCGAGCGCGCACGTCTCCGACGACGCCACCCACGCCTCGCCCAGGCGCCCGAGCGTCAGCGGCCGGAAGCCGTGCGGGTCGCGGACGGCGTACATCGCGTCCCGGGTGAGGATCAGCAGCGAGTAGGCCCCCCGGACGCGGGCCAGGGCGTGGGTGATCTGCTCCACCAGCGGCCCCTCCGGCGCCCGGGCCAGCAGGTGCAGGATGACCTCGGTGTCCGAGTTCGACTGAAAGATCGCCCCGTCGCCGACCATCTCCCGGCGCAGGGCGTCGGCGTTGGTGAGGTTGCCGTTGTGGGCCACCGCGATGGGGCCGCAGGCCGTCTTGGCCGTGATCGGCTGGGCGTTGCGGAGGTTGGAGGAGCCGGCCGTCGAGTAGCGGACGTGGCCGATGGCCCGGTGGCCGGGCAGGCGCTTGAGCCGCTCGCCGCTGAACACGTCGGCCACCCAGCCCATGGCCTTCTCGCAGTGGAAGTTCTCGCCGTCGGTGGCGGCGATGCCGGCCGACTCCTGGCCGCGGTGCTGCAGGGCATAGAGGCCGAGGTAGGTCAGGTTGGCGGCCTCGGGGTGGTTCCAGATGCCGAACACGCCGCACTCGTCGTGGAACCGGTCGTCACGCCAGGTGACGTTCAAGGCCCCTCCTCCACGCCTGCTCGAGCCCTCCCAACGCCACGTCCACCACCGTACCGTCGCCGCACCGCAGCCAGAGCCGCTCGCCCCCGGTCGTGCCGATCCAGCGCCACGGGATCGCCGACTCGGCCATCAGCGCCTCGAACTCCAGCGTGCGCGACGGGGCCACCGACACCAGCACCCGCGACGGCCCCTCGCCGAAGAGCACGAGGTCGGCCCGTCCCTCGCCGGGCACGCTCACCGTGGCCCCCACCGGCTCGGGCCCGGTGAGGCAGCACTCGGCCAGCGCCACCGCCAGGCCGCCCTCGGCGCAGTCGTGGGCCGACAGGGCCAGGCCGGCCTCGATGGCGGCCACGACGGCCGCCTGCACCCGCCGCTCCAGTCCCAGGTCGAGCTCGGCCAGCCGCCCGGCTGCGGTGCGATGCAGGACCCACAGGTACTCGCTCCCCCCCAGACTGACGGCGTCCGGGCCCAGCAGGGCGATCCGGTGCCCCGGGCCCTTGAACCACTGGGTGGTGGCCCGGCTCGCCTCCTCCAGGATGCCGACGACGCCGACGATCGGCGTGGGAAGGATCGCCCGCCCGCTGGTCTCATTGTAGAAGGAAACGTTGCCGCCCACGACCGGCAGATCCAGCGCCCGGCACGCCTCGGCGATGCCCTCCACGGCCTCGGCGAACTGCCAGAGGATGTCGGGCCGCTCCGGCGAGCCGAAGTTCAGGCAGTCGGTGAGCCCGGCCGGGCGGGCACCGGCGCAGGCCACGTTGCGGGCCGCCTCGCACACGGCCATGGCGGCACCCCGGCGCGGGTCCAGGAGTACCTGGCGCCCGTTGCCGTCGGTGGCCACCGCCAGCGCCCGCGCGGTGCCCTTCACGCGCAGGACGGCGGCGTCCGAGCCCGGCAGCACCAGCGTGTTGAGCCCGACCTGCTGGTCGTACTGCCGGTACACCCACTCCTTGGAGGCGATGGTCGGCGAGCCGAGCAGGACGGTCAGGGTCTCGTCGTAGTCCGCCGGCTCCGGCAGGCCGAGGGGGTCGAAGGACACGAGCGGGTCGAGCCAGGCCGGGCGCTCGGTCGGTCGCTCGTAGCGGGGGGCGTCGACCAGCGCCTCCACCGGCACCCGGGCCACGACCTCGCCGTGGTGACGCACGACGAGGTCGGGGCCGGCGGTGACCCGGCCGATCTCGACGGCGTCGAGCTCCCACTTGGCGAAGATCCGGCGCAGATCTTCCTCCCGCCCCGGCGTCGCCACCAGCAGCATGCGCTCCTGGGACTCCGAGAGCAGGATTTCGTAGGGCGTCATGCCCGCCTCCCGCTGCGGGACCCGGGCCAGCTCGATCTCCATGCCGGTGCCGCTGCGGGCCGGCATCTCGGAGGTGCAGCAGGCCAGGCCGGCAGCGCCCATGTCCTGGATGCCGAGCACGGCCCCGGCCGCCATCGCCTCCAGGCAGGCCTCCAGCAGCAGCTTCTCGGTGAAGGGGTCGCCCACCTGGACAGTCGGACGCCGCTCCTCGGCGTGCTCGTCGAAGGTGGCGGAGGCCATGGTGGCTCCGTGGATGCCGTCGCGCCCCGTCTTGTTGCCGACGTAGAACACCGCGTTGCCGACGCCGTCCGCGCGCGCCCGGAAGAGACGGTCGGCCCGGACGAGCCCCACGCACATCACGTTCACCAGCGGGTTGCCGGCGTACTCGGGCGCGAACGCGATCTCGCCGCCCACGGTCGGGCACCCGAAGCAGTTGCCGTACCACGAGATGCCGGCCACCACCCCCTCGATGAGCCGGCGCGTGCGCGGGTCCTCGGGATCGCCGAAGCGCAGCGAGTCCAGCAGGGCGATGGGCCGGGCGCCCATGGTGAAGATGTCGCGCAGGATCCCGCCCACGCCGGTGGCGGCACCCTGGAAGGGCTCGATGAACGAGGGGTGGTTGTGGCTCTCCATCTTGAAGACGGCCGCCCAGCCGTCGCCGATGTCGATGGCCCCGGCGTTCTCGCCCGGGCCCTGCAGAACGCGCGGGCCCCGCGTGGGCAGGCGGCGCAGGAACACCCGCGAGTGCTTGTAGGCGCAGTGCTCCGACCAGAGCGCGGAGAACAGCCCCAGCTCGGTGTAGGTCGGCTCGCGGCCGAGCCGCTGGATGATCCGGTCGTACTCGTCGGCGGTGAGCCCCAGTTCCCGGGCGAGGCCGAGCGTGGCCTTCGGCTCAGACGCCGTCAAACCGCCTCCTGGCGCGCCGGGCGCCTACCGCTTGAGGAACGTGCCGGCCTCGACCAGCGTGCCGAGCAGGGAGTGGAAGATCAGGAGCCCGTCGGTGCCGCCCATCGCGCGCTCGGCGGCTCGCTCGGGGTGCGGCATCAGACCGAACACCGTGCCGTCCTCGTTCACGATCCCGGCGATGTTCTCGAGCGAGCCGTTGGGGTTGGCGGCCTTGGTGACCTGCCCCTCGGCGGTCGCGTACCGGAGGACGATCTGCCGGTTCCGCTTGAGCGCGGCCAGCGTCTCGGGATCGGCGTAGTACTTGCCCTCCCCGTGCGAGATCGGCATGGTCAGCACTTGCCCCGGGCGCATGGCCCGGGTGAACGGGGTGTCCACGTTCTCGACGACCAGGTGGGTGGACTGGCAGCGGTACTGCAGGCACTCGTTGCGCATCAGGGCGCCGGGCAGCAGGCCGGCCTCGCACAGGATCTGGAAGCCGTTGCAGGAGCCCAGTACCAGGCCGCCCCGAGCGACGAACTCCGGAAGGGCCTCCACGACCGGTGACCGTCCGGCCACCGCCCCGGCCCGGAGGTAGTCGCCGTAGGAAAAGCCGCCGGGCAGGATGACGCAGTCGAATCCCGACAGGTCACGGTCGCGGTGCCAGATGTACTTGACCGGCTGGTGCAGGACCTCGGAGATGACATAGTGGAAGTCGCAGTCGCTCCACGTTCCCGGGAACACGACCACGCCGAATCTCATGGATCCTGGTCTCCTCTCGAGGATGCCGCGTCCATATTACCCGCCGGCCCGCGATGGAGCAAGACACGCGCGCGCCCCTCACTCGATCGTGTAGTCCTCGAGCACGGGGTTGGCCAGCAGCCGGCGGCACATCTCGTCGGCCCGGGCCCGCGCCGCCTCCGGGGTGGCGGCGTCGACGTCGACCTCGATGACCTTGCCGATGCGCAGGTCGGCGACGTCGGAGAAGCCGAGCCCGGCCAGGGCCCGCTTCACCGACGCCCCCTGGACATCCAGGATGCCGGGCTTGAGCCGGACCAGCACGCGGACCTTCATGCCGGCGGCCGCCCGCCCCCCTCGACCACCCGGCGGTACACCTCCTGGTAGGCGTCCTCCACGCCGCCCAGGTCCTGCCGGAACCGATCCTTGTCGAGCTTGGCCCGCGTCTGGGCGTCCCAGAGCCGACAGGTGTCGGGCGAGATCTCGTCCCCCAGGTAGAGCCGCCGGCCGGCCCGGCCGAACTCCAGCTTGAAGTCCACGAGCAGGAGCCTCCGCCGGGCCAGGTGCGGCCGCAGCACGCTGTTGATTCGGAGCGCGGTGCGCTTGACCCAGGCCAGCTCGGCCGGCGTCGCCAGCCGCAGCATGCGCACGTGGTCGTCGTTGATCATCGGGTCGCCCAGGGGGTCCGACTTGTAGTAGAGCTCGAGCACGGGCGGCGTCACCGGCGTCCCCTCCGGCAGGCCCGTCCGTTTGGCCAGGCTGCCGGCGACGATGTTGCGCACGATGGTCTCGATCTTGATGATGTCCAGGCGCCGGCACAGCATCTCGCGCTCGGACAGCGTGGCCACGTAGTGCGTCGGCACCCCGGCCCGGTCCAGGCGCTCGAAGAGCACGGCCGACATCCGGTTGTTGACGACGCCCTTGCCCACGATCGTCCCCCGCTTGAGGGCGTTGAATGCGGTGGCGTCGTCCTTGAAGTACTGGATGATCAGGTCGGGCCGGCTGGTGGCGTAGACGATCTTGGCCTTGCCCTCGTAGAGCTTCTCGCGCGGCTCCACCTTCGGAATCGTCCTGGCTGGCATGGGTCGTCGTCTCCTGTGCTGGTTCAGGTCAGTCCGGCGCGCCGGAAGACGGTGTCCACGTGGCGCACGTACCAGGCGGGATCGAAACACGCCTTGAGCTCGTCGGGGCTCAGCCGGTCGGTGACTTCCGGGTCGGCGGCCAGGAGCTCCAGGAACGGCCGCCGCTCCCGCCAGGCACGCAGGGCGTGGCGCTGGACGAGATCGTAGGCCACCTGCCGGGGCAGGCCGGCCTCGGTCAGCCGCAGCAGGACCCGCTGCGAGTAGACCAGGCCGTAGCTGCGCTCCAGGTTCTCGGCCATCCGAGCCGGGTCCACCTCCAGGCCCTGCACCACGAAGGTGGTGAGGTCGAGCAGGTAGTCGAGCAGGATCGTCGTGTCGGGCAGGATGATCCGCTCCACCGACGAGTGGCTGATGTCCCGCTCGTGCCACAGCGCGACGTTCTCGAGCGCGGCCTGCGCGTGGCTGCGGATGACTCGGGCCAGCCCGCAGATGCGCTCGCTCAGCTCCGGGTTCCGCTTGTGGGGCATGGCGCTCGAGCCCTTCTGCCCCTCGGCGAAGGGCTCCTGGGCCTCCAGCAGCTCGGTGCGCTGCAGCCCCCGCACCTCGAGCGCGATCTTCTCCAGCGAGGCCGCCACCACCGCCAGGAGGGAGCAGAACTCGGCGTGGCGATCGCGCTGGACGACCTGGGTCGACACCGGCTCCGGGGCCAGGCCGAGCGCCCGGCACACCTCCTCCTCCAGGTCGGGGTCGACGTGGGCGAAGTTGCCGACCGCCCCCGACAGCTTGCCCACCGCCACCACCTCGCGGGCCCGGCGCAGGCGGTCGAGGTTGCGGCCGGCCTCGACGTACCACACCGCCACCTTGAGCCCGAACGTCGTCGGTTCGGCGTGCACGCCGTGCGTCCGGCCGGCGATCAGGGTGTCCTTGTGGCGGCGGGCCAGCTCCCCCAGCGCCGCCCGCAACCGCTCCTGACCGGCCAGCAGCAGGTCCGAGGCCTCTCGGAGCTGGAGGGCCAGGGCCGTGTCCCAGACGTCGTTGGAGGTCAGGCCCAGGTGCACGAAGCGGGAGTCGGCGCCGAGCTGCTCCTCCAGGCTCGCCAGCACGGCGATCATCTCGTGCTTGACGCGGCGCTGGATTTCCTGGATCCGGGGCAGGTCCACCCGGCTGCGCTGGTGGATGCGGGCCAGGGCGTCGGCCGGGATGCGGCCCCGCCGGGCCCAGGCGTCGCACACCGCCAACTCCACCCGCAGCCAGGCGGCGTAGCGCGCCTCGTCGGTCCAGATCCGGCCCATCTCGGGGCGCGTGTACCGCTCGATCACGCCGTCACCTTAATGCAGAACGGGCGCCGGGGGAAGTGGCCGGCCCGGGTATCGCGACCGCCGCGCCGGCGGGGAGGCGATGCGCCGCGATCCTCGCCGCCGCCGGGACTACCCGCCGGGGGAGGCGTCGGAAGCCGGCGTGGGTATCCCGTCCGACCGGAACTCGCGCGGCAGGTTGCGCCGGTCGAGCGGTCCGTAGGTGGTGAGCGCCAGCCGGTCCTCGTCCAGGATCTGGCTCACCAGCGCCTGCACCTCTTCGTGCTTGACCGCGTCGATGGCCCGCAGCATCTCGTCCAGGGTCAGGAAGGAGCCGAAGTGCATCTCGTGCTTGGCCAGCCGGTTCATGCGGCTGGAGGTCGATTCCAGCGAGAGCATGAGGCTGCCCTTGAGGTGGTCCTTGGCCCGGGCCAGGTCCTCCACCGACACCCCGTCCTTCTTGAGGCCGCGGATCTCCTTGAGGATCGACTTGAGCACCCGGGCGAAGTTGGGGGCATCGGTGGCCGCGTAGACGTAGAGCGTCCCGGTGTCGCTGAAGGCCTGCACCCCGGAGTGGATCGAGTAGACGAGCCCCTGCCGTTCCCGCACCTCCTGGAAGAGCCGGGACGACATGCTGCCGCCCACGATGTCGTTCAGCAGGAACAGGGCGTACCGTTCGGGCGCGGCGTGCGGCAGGCCCGGGAACCCCATGACCAGGTGCACCTGCTCCAGATCCTTGGGCACGATGTTGACCCCGGGGCGCATGGGCGGTGCCGGGGTGTCCCGGCCCCCGTCGGGACGGGCGAAGCCGTTGAAGCCGGCCCCGAAGAGGTCCACCACCCGGTCGTGCGTCACGTTGCCGGCCACCGCGATGATGATGCGGGGCGGCACGTAGTGTTCCTCGAAGTGCCGGTGCACGACGTCCCGGTCGTAGGCCTGCACCGCCTCCCGGCGCCCGAGGATCGGCCGGCCGAGCGGATGGCCGTCCCAGACGTGGGCGGCGAACAGGTCGTGGATCAGGTCGTCGGGGGTGTCCTCCACCATCTTGATCTCCTGCAGGACGACCGACTTCTCGCGCTCGAGCTCCTCGGCGTCGAACAGGGGGTGCAGCAGGATGTCGGTGAGCAGGTCCACCGCCATCGGCAGGTGCTCGTCCAGCACCTGGACGTAGAAGCACGTGTACTCCTTGGTGGTGAAGGCGTCCATCTGGCCCCCGACCGAGTCCATGGCCCGGGCGATGGCCTCGGCGGTACGGCTGGCCGTCCCCTTGAAGACCAGGTGCTCGATCAGGTGGGACATCCCGCCGCGCTCGGCCGGCTCGTGGCGCGAGCCCGTTTCGACCCAGACTCCGACCGCCACCGAGCGGACGTGCGGCATCCGCTCGGTGACGATGCGGATGCCGTTGGGCAGGACGCTCTTGCGGTACTCTTCGCTCACGAGGCGGGCTTCGCAGCAGCAGGGTTCTTGAGCTTCTCCCGGTCGGCCAGCGCCGGCTGGTCGCGCAGGGCCATCTTGCGGGAGAGCCGCATCTTGCCGTTGCCGTCGATCTCGATGACCTTGACCAGCACCTCGTCGCCCTCGCTCAGCACGTCCTGCACCGAGCGGATCCGCGTCTCGGCGATCTGCGAGATGTGCAGCAGGCCCTCGGTGTTGGGAATCACCTCCACGAAGGCCCCGAAGTCGACGATCTTCTTGACCTTGCCCAGGTAGATCCGGTCGAGCTCCACCTCCCGGGTGATGTCCTGGATCATCGAGACCGCCCGCTGCACGGCCGCCGCGTCGGAGGCGAAGACCGTCACCCGGCCGTCGTCCTCGATGTCGATCTTGGTCCCGGTCTGCTCCTGCAGCCCGCGCACCACCTTGCCGCCGGGGCCGATGACCTCGCGGATCTTCTCCGGCCGGATCTTGATGGTCACGAAGCGCGGGGCGTACGGGCTCAGCTCGGCCCGCGGCCGCTCGATGGCCGCCCGCATCTTGTCGAGGACGAACAGCCGCGCCCGTCGCGCCTGCTCGAGCGCCGTCCGCATGATGTCCACCGAGACGCCGGCGATCTTGATGTCCATCTGGAGGGCGGTGATCCCTCGGTCGGTCCCGGCCACCTTGAAGTCCATGTCGCCGTAGTGGTCCTCGGTGCCCATGATGTCGGTGAGGATGCCGAAGCGGTCGCCCTCTTTCACCAGCCCCATGGCGATGCCCGCGACGTGGGTCCGCAGGGGTACCCCGGCGTCCATGAGCGCCAGCGAGGCGCCGCACACCGTGGCCATCGAGGAGGAGCCGTTGGACTCCAGGATGTCGGAGACGATCCGGATCGTGTAGGGGAAGTCCTCCTTGGCCGGCAGCAGGGCCTTCACCGCCCGCTCGGCCAGGGCCCCGTGACCGATTTCCCGCCGCCCCGGCGAGCCGAACCGCCGCACCTCTCCGACCGAGAACGACGGGAAGTTGTAGTGGAGCATGAAATGCCGCCAGGTCTCCCCCTCCAGCAGCTCGATCTTCTGCTCGTCGGCCTTGGTCCCCAGGGTGACCGAGACCAGGGCCTGTGTCTCGCCGCGGGTGAACAGGCACGAGCCGTGGGCTCGGGGCAGGTAGGACATCTCGATCGTGATGGGCCGGATCTCGTCGACCCGCCGGCCGTCCACCCGGATCCCCTGCTCCACGATGAGCCGGCGCACCTCGGCCGATTCCACGGCCTCGAACGCCTCCCGGACGGCCGCCCGGCGCGCCTCGTCGGCGCCGAGCGCCTGGAAGACCTCGTCGAACAGCTTGCCCACCGCCTCGGCCCGGGCCTGCTTCTCTTGGACGGTGGTGAGGACCTGCGCCAGACGGTCCCCCACCAACTGCCGGACCCGGGCCTCGAGGTCGGCCTCCCGGCCCTGGCCGGCCTCGACCAGCCACCGCGGCTTGCCCGCCCGGGCGACCAGGTCACGCTGGGCCCGCACGAGGCGCCGGCACTCCTGGTGGCCGAAGGCGATGGCCTGCAGCATGGTTTCCTCGTCCACCTCCCGGGCCCCGGCCTCCACCATGAGGACGGCCTCCTCGGTGGCGGCGATGACCAGGTCCAGCGGCGAGCGGTCCTGCTCGCTGATGGTCGGGTTGGCGATGAAGCGACCGTCGACCTGCCCGACCCGGACGGCGCCCACCGGTCCCTCGAAGGGGATCCCGCTCAGGCACAGGGCGGCCGAGGCGCCGTTCATGGCCAGCACGTCGGGGTCGTTCTCGGTGTCGGCCGAGATCGCCAGGCAGATCACTTGGACCTCGTTCCGGAAGCCCCTGGGAAACAGGGGACGGATGGGCCGGTCGATGAGCCGGGAAGTCAGGATCTCGTGCTCGGCCGGGCGCCCCTCGCGCTTGAAATACCCGCCGGGGATCCGGCCCCCCGCGTAGGCCCGCTCGCGGTACTCGACCGTCAGCGGGAAGAAGTCCTGGCCTTCGCTGGCGGTCTTGGCGGCCACGCAGGTGGCCAGCACCATGGTGCCGCCGTGGCGGACCACGACGGCGCCGTCAGCCTGCTTGGCCACCCTCCCGGTCTCGATGATGAGAGGGTGTCCGTTGATGTCGACCTCGACGCTGTGAATCATCGGAACGTCTGTCCTCGTCTGGCGGCCGCCTTCCGGCGCCGTCCGTGTGGAGCGGGGTCCCCCGCTCCCGGGCCCCCGGAGGTCTGCCGTCCGAGGACCAAGCAGTTGATCGTCAGCCGCCGGCCTACCGGCGGATACCGAGCTTCTCGATCACGACCCGATAGCGCTCGGCGTCTTTTCTGCGCAGGTACTCGAGCAGCGCCCGCCGCTTGCCGATCAGCATCAGCAGCCCGCGGCGCGAGTGGTGGTCCTTGGCGTGCTGCTTGAAATGCTCGGTCAGCCCGTTGATCCGCTCCGTGAGCAGCGCGATCTGGACCTCGGGCGAACCGGTGTCCCCCTCGTGGGTGCGGAACTGCTCGATGATGCTCTTCTTCTTCTCGACGCTGAGCGGCATGGCGGCGGGCCTCCAATCGCCTCGCCCCGAGGCAGCCCCCGGGACGGGTTCAGAAAAGTCCTTGTTTTGCCGACAATTACGGCCCGAATGGTACCAGTCTTTCAGGGGGAAGTAAAGTCGGCCGCGCCGAGCTGTCGCCGGGCCTCGGCGACATCGGCCGCGATCTGACGTCGCAGGGCGTCGACGTCGGGGAACCGGCGCTCCTCCCGGAGCCGTCGCAGGAGAGCCAGGCGGACGGTCTGGCCGTACAGATCGCCTGAGAAGTCGAGCACATGCGCCTCCACGACCAGCCGGCTCTCGCCGAAGGTCGGCCGCACCCCGATGTTGACCACGGCCGGGGCCGCCACCCCGCGGCCGAGCAGGAGCTGCGCCGCGTAGACCCCGGTGGGAACCAGCGGCGGGCGGGTCGGGCGGACATTGGCGGTGGGAAATCCGAGACCGTGCCCCCGACCCGCACCCCTCTCGACTACGCCCACGAGCGTGTACGGGTGACCCAGCCACCGGGCGGCCCGCTCCACGTCTCCCTCCTGCAACGCCTTGCGGATACCGGACGAGGAGACCGTCACGCCCTCCACGGTGAGCGGCGGGACCACGTGGGCCTGGAATCCGAGCCGTTCGCCGAGGGCCTGCAGGAGGGCCGGGTCACCCCGAGCGCCACGGCCGAAGCGGTGGTTGAAGCCGACCACCACCTCCCGGGCCTGCAACCGGTCCAGCAAGACCTCCTTGACGAACGCCTCGGCCGCCATGGCGGCGAGCTCGGCCGTGAAGGCCAGGACCAGGGTCGTCTCGATCCCGGTGTCGGCGATGAGCGAGAGCCGCTCTTCCAGGTCCGAGATGGGGACCGGCGCCTGGTCGGGCTGGAGCACCTCGAGCGGATGGGGGTCGAACGTACACGCCACCGGCGTCACGCCGACCTGCCGGCCGCGCTCGACAGCCCGGGCGAGGATCGCCCGATGGCCGAGGTGCACGCCGTCGAAGACCCCGAGCGCCACCGCCGTCGGACCCGCGTCAGGCGGGTAGGATTCGAGGCCCCGGATGGTCCGCATGGAGAATCCGCGTGGGCTTGACGGCGAGACCGCCCGACGTGACCTCGCCGACCCCGACCAGCGGGCCGCCGCCGAGCTCGTGGACTGCCACCGCCGTCCCCTCCCCGGCGACGCGGGCCGGCAGCACGACCGCCTGGCCATGCCGGAACGCAGCGGCGTCCCGCGGACCGAGGCGCACGACGGGCCATCCCGCCAGCGCCGACTCGGGCGGCCGGATCCGCGACCGGACGGCCTCGGGGCCGAGACTTTCGAGCGCGGGGACCGGGGTCGCGTCACCGAGCGTGTACGGCCCGACCCGCGTCCGGACGAGCGCCTCGACCGCGGCCCCGACGCCCAGCGCCTCGCCGAGGTCGGCCGCCAGGACCCGGACGTAGGCCCCCTTGCCGCAGACGATCCGCAGCCGCACCCGCGGCAGGTCCACCGCCTCCACCGCGATGGCGTGCACCATCACCTCGCGGGGCTCGCGGTCCACCTGGCGGCCTTCGCGGGCCAGCTCGTAGAGGCGGCGGCCGCCGTGGTGGACCGCCGAGTACATGGGAGGCCGCTGGCGGATGAGACCGATGAATGCCCGGGTCGCGCGCTCGACATCGGCGGCGCTCACCGGGGGAACCGGCTGCTCGGTCAGGATCCGTCCGTCCAGGTCGTGGGTGTCGGTCCGGATGCCGAGCCGGATGGTGGCGATGTACTCCTTGTCCTGCCCGGCCAGGTAGGCCATGAGCTTCGTCGCCTCCCCGATCAGGATGGGCAGGACGCCGACCGCTTGCGGGTCGAGCGTGCCGGCATGGCCCACCCGGCGCACGCCGAGCCGTCGCCGGACCACGTTCACCACGTCGTGCGAGGTGAGCCCGGGCGCCTTGTCGATGACGAGCACTCCGGAGGGGACGGCTCCCCCCGCCGGGCCGCGACGAGGAACCGGGCGAGACGGACTCATGACTCGATCGCGGCGCGGACGGCGGCGAGCACCGTCTGCGCCGCCTCGCCCAGCGGGCCGGGCACCGTGCAGCCGGCGGCGTTCGGGTGACCGCCGCCTCCGAACATGGCCGCGATGCGGCTCACGTCCACGTCGCCTTTGGCCCGGAGGCTCACCTTCACGCGGCCATCCTGCTCGCGGAAGAGACAGGCGACCCGCACCGACGAGACCGAGCGCGGGTAGTTCACCAAATCCTCGGCCTCGACGAACGTCTCCGGCACCAAACCGGCCGGCAGCGTCAGCCAGGCCACCCGGCCGTCGGCGCTCACTTCCACCCGGGACAGGGCCTCGCCCAGCCAGCGGAGGGCCTCCGGTGGCCGCCGCTCGTAGAGCGCCCGCGACACCGCGTACGGGTCGGCGCCGGCGGCCACCAGCGCCCCGGCGATCCGGAACGTCTCGGCGGTGGCGTTCGAGTACCGGAACGACCCGGTGTCCATGTGGATCGCCGTGAACAGGTTGGTCGCGATGGCTGGCGTCAGCCGCACGCCCAGGGCGACGAGCAGCGCGTAGACCATCTCGCCGGTGGCGGCGGCTCCCGGGTCCACCCAGTTGACGTCGCCGTACCGGCGGTTGTCGTGATGGTGGTCGATGTTGATCACGGTGGCCCCGGTGGCCCGTGCCTTCTCGAAGAGGCCCTCGGTCCGCTCGGGGTTCGGGCAGTCGGTCAGGACCACGACCTCCAGGGATCCGGGCACCTCGGTGAGCCGCCGGTATCGCTCCACGCCGGGCAGGAAGCCGAGCAGCGCCGGCGCCGGGTGGGGGCCCCCGGACACCACCGGCCAGCCGCGCTCGCCCAGGGCCAGGTCCAGCGCCAGCAGTGTCCCGACGACGTCGGCGTCTGGATGCACGTGGCCCAGCATCAGGGCCCGGCGGGCCGGACCCCGCAGCAGGGCGAGGACCTCGTCAGGAACCGGCATTCAACTGCTTCAGCAGCTCCTGGATGCGGGCGGCGTGCTGCAGCGACCGGTCCGGGCGGAAGTCGAGGTCGGGCGTGAGCCGCAGATCCAGGTGCTGGCGCAGCCAGTTCCGGATGAACCCGCGCGCGCGGCCCAGGGCGGCCAGCGACGCCGTCCACTGAGTGTCGTCGCCGAGGACCGACACGAAGACCTTGGCCGTCCGCAGGTCGGGCGCGGTCTCCACCTCGGTGACGGTGACGAACCCCAGGCGGGGATCCTTGAGCTCGCGCTGCAAGAGGAGCGAGATCTCCTCCTTGATCAGCTGGTTCACCCGGTCCAGGCGCTTGCCCTGCATCAGAGGACCTCCACTGACACCTCGATGACCCGGCCGTCGACGTGGGCCTCGATGAAGTCCACCGCCTTGGACACCACCTCGTTGGCGTGCCGGGAATCGTGGGAGACGGCGGCCACGGCCAGGGTGGCCCGCTGCCAGGTGTCGTGATGGTCCACCTCGGCCACCGCCACGTCGAACCGGGCCCGGACCTTCTCCTTGAGCCCCCGGAGCACGTGCCGCTTGCCCTTGAGCGAGCCCACGTCGGGCAGGTGCAGCTCCACGGTGCCCACGACCACCCGCGCGACCGACATCGTCGTCGACCGCCGCTCCGCTCAGAGCGTCCGGGCGACTTCTTCGGTGGTGAAGACCTCCAGCAGGTCGCCGGCCTGGATGCCGGTGATCCCGTCCACGCCGATGCCGCACTCGAGCCCGGCCGCCACTTCCCGCACGTCGTCCTTGAACCGCCGCAGCGAGCTGACGCTGCCGGTGCCGAGGACGGTATCGCCCCGGCGGACCCGCACCTTGGCGCCGCGGACCACCTTGCCCTCCATCACGTAGGAGCCGGCCACCGGGCCCAGCTTGGAGATCACGAAGATCTGCCGGACCTGGGCGCGGCCCACGACCGTCTCGCGGATCTCCGGCGCCAGCATGCCGGCCAGGGCGGCCTTCACGTCGTTGATGGCCTCGTAGATGACGTGGTAGGTGCGGACGTCCACGCCGTTGGCCTGGGCCTGCTGGGCGGCCTTGGTGTCGGGCCGGACGTTGAAGCCGATGACGATGGCGTTGGAGGCGGAGGCCAGCATCACGTCGCTCTCGGTGATCGCGCCCACCGAGGCGTGGATCACCTTGAGCTTGACCTCGTCGGTGCTGAGCCGCTCCAGCGACTCCGTCAGCGCCTCCACCGAGCCCTGCACGTCGGCCTTGAGCACCAGCCGGAGCTCCTTCACCTCGCCCGACTGGATCTGGCGGTGCAAACCCTCCAGCGTGATGCGCGTGGCCGCCTTCACCTTGGCCCGCTCCTTCTCGGCCCGCATGTTGGCGATCTGGCGGGCCTTGCGCTCGTCGGACACCGCCACCAGCACGTCGCCGGCCGACGGCACGCCGGACAGGCCCAGGATCTCGACCGGGTCGGAGGGCCCGGCCGCCTTCACCTTCTTGCCGGTGGGATCGATGAGAGCCCGGATCCGCCCCGAGTGGGCTCCGACCACCACCGCGTCACCCTCCCGCAGCGTCCCGCTCTGGACCAGCACGGTGGCCACCGGGCCCCGGCCCTTGTCGAGCCGGCTCTCGATGATGACGCCCTTGGCTGCCCGGTTCGGGTTGGCGCGGAGCTCGAGCACCTCGGCCTGCAGCGCCGTCATCTCCAGCAGCTGGTCGACCCCGGTCCCCTTCTTGGCCGAGGTCGGCACGAAGATCGTCTGGCCGCCCCATTCTTCGGGGACCAGGCCGTGGTTGGCCAGCTCGCGCTTGACGCGCTCGGGATCGGCCTCCGGCTTGTCGATCTTGTTCACCGCCACGATGATCGGCACGTTGGCCGCCCGGGCGTGGTTGATCGCCTCGATCGTCTGCGGCATCACCCCGTCGTCGGCGGCCACCACCAGGATGACGATGTCGGTGGCCTGGGCGCCGCGGGCCCGCATGGCCGTGAACGCCTCGTGGCCCGGGGTGTCCAGGAACGTCAGCTTGCCGTGCGAGGTCATGACCTGGTAGGCGCCGATGTGCTGGGTGATGCCCCCGAACTCCTTCTCGGCGACCTTGCTCTTGCGGATGTAGTCCAGGAGCGAGGTCTTGCCGTGGTCGACGTGGCCCATGACGGTGACGACCGGGGGCCGCGGCTGCAGCTGGCTCGGGTCGGCCTCCTCCTCCTCGATCAGCTCGCCCTCGACCGAGCGGACCTCGACGTCGAAGCCGAACCGGTCGCCGACCAGCCTGGCCTCGGTCGGGTCGAGCAGGTCGTTGACCATGCGCATCACGCCGAGCTCGAGCAGCGCCTTGATCACCTCGCCAGACTTGCGGCGCATCTTCTCGGCCAGCTCGGCCACGGTGACCGACTCGGGGACACGGATCACCTCCCGCCGGACGTCGGCCGGGGGGGCCTCGACCGCGGTGGCGGCGGCCGCCGCCGGCGCGACGGGTTCCGGTGCTGCCGGCTTCGGGGCGACGACCTCCGGGGCCGCGGGCGGCGGCGGCG
>DATLZL010000445.1:0-2968 GCA_035574035.1 Binatia bacterium
GGGACCAGCCAGATGGAGACCATCGTCAGCGCAAAGCCCACGCACGTCTGCGTCGTGAGCGCGGTGCCGACGTAGGCCGCCGGCGCCAGCTCGGTCACCGCGGTCGAGAACTGCGCGGAGTCGGCGATGATCGTGATCCCCCAGAGGATCGCGATCCCGAAGGTGAGCCACGGCGGGCCGCCGAAGGTGAGCCCGATGGTGAGCGCGCAGAGCCCGGACAGGGCCATGGCCACCATCGTCAGCGTGGTGCGGCCCCAGCGGTCGGCGGCCGCGCCGCCCAGATAGCAGCCGAGGCCGCCGGAGGCCATGGCCACGAACGTCGCGGCACTGGCGTTGAGCCCGGCGTAGGTGCCGCCGCCGGCGGCGGCCAGGCTCTCGGCCAGGAAGAGGTGGAGCCAGGCCCACATCGCGTAGAGCTCCCACATGTGACCGAAGTAGCCGAGGCACGCCAGGCGCGCTCCGCGCTCGCGGAAGACGACCAGGGCCATGCGGACGTCGAATCGAGCCCCGGGGAACCGGTGCGGTCCCTCGGTGACGGCCAGCGCCACGATGGCGGCGCCGGCGGCGGCCAGCGCGGCGGCGGCGAGCAAGGTGGCGCGCCAGGGCAGGTCGCTCACGCCGCGGATCAGGTGGGGCGTGGCCGAGCCGACGGTCAGCGCGCCGACCAGGATCCCGATGGCCAGCCCCCGGCCCTCGCGGAACCACGTGGCCATGATCTTCATGGCCGGCGGGTAGGCGCCCGCCATCGCCAGCCCGGTGACGAACCGGAGAACCAGCGCCGGCCCCAGCGAGCCCACGCCGAGGGCCAGGAGCGTGGTGGCCAGCGCGCCCAGGACAGCGCTGCCGACCATCAAGGCGCGCGGCGACCACACGTCGGGCAGGTTGCCGACCGCGCTGGCCAGGGTGCCGGCGATGAAGCCGAGCTGGACGGCGATCGTCAGCGCGGCTCGGCCGGTGTCCCCGAGCGCCCACTCCCGGGCCAGCGCCGGCAGGACGGCGGTGGCGCTGAACCAGAGCGACAGGATGAGCAGCTCGGCCAGCGAGAGCCAGACGAGCGCACGCCACCGGCCGGGGGCCGGCATGCGGGCGCGGCTACTCGATCACGCCTCGGCTCCGGAGCGCCGCGATCTGCTCCGCGCCCAGGCCGAGGCTCCGCAGCACCTCCTCGGTGTGCTCGCCGGGGACCGGCGCCGCCCGCCGCACCGTTCCCGGAGTGTCGGAGAGCTTCAGGGCGATGCCGAACTGCCGCACCTTGCCGAACCGCGGGTGGTGGGCCTCGATGATCATCCGGCGGTGGAGGATCTGGGGATCCTCGACCATCTCCTCCACGTCGTAGACCTTGCCCACGCACACGTCGGCCTTGGTCAGGAACTCGAACCACTCGTCGCGGTCGCGGGTGCGGATGATGGCCTCCACCTCGCGCCGGGCCGCCTCCTCCTCGGCGTTGGCGGCCCGCACGAACTGGTCCGGCGTGCGGGCGAAGCGGGCCAGGTCGGGGCGGCCGACCGCCCGGCAGAAGTTCTCCCACAGCCACGGCTCGGTGCACCCGATGGTGAGGAGCTTGCCGTCCCGCGTCTCGTAGATCGCGTAGTACGGATACGAGCCGCCCAGGAATCCCTCGCCCCGGCGGGGCGCCAGGCCGTCGGAGAAGAAGAAGCGCATGTTGGGCGTGGCCGCGAGCAGCGAGACCGTCGTGTCGAGGTAGGAGATGTCCACGTGCTGGCCGCGCCCCGTGCGCTCGCGGGCGAAGAGCGCCACCATGATGCCCAGGGCGCCGTGCAGGCTGGCGCCGCCGTAGTCGGCGACCAGGTTGAGCGGGATCACGGGCTTCCGGTCGCGCTCGCCGATTAGGCCCAGCACCCCGGCCAGCGAGAGGTAGTTCATGTCGTGGGCCGGGTAGTCGCGATAGGGGCCGTCCTGCCCGAAGCCGGACAACGAGCAGTAGACGATGCGAGGGTTCAGCGCGCGGACCGTCTCGTAGTCGGCGCCCAGGCGCTTCATCACGCCGGGCCGGAACCCCTCCACCAGGACGTCGGCCTCGGCCGCCAGACGACGGAAGAGGGCCTGTCCCTCCGGGGACTTGAGGTTGAGGGTCATCGAGCGCTTGTTGCGGTTGACGAAGGCGAAGGCGGCGCGACGCTCGCCGTCCGGGTCGCGCCGGTGCTCGCCGGCGGCCGGGGTCTCGATCTTCAGGACGTCGGCTCCCATGTCGGCCAGCAGCATGCCGGGCAGCTCGGCCGGCGGGACCCGCGCCAGTTCCAGGATCTTGATGCCGTCCAGGGCCCCCATCCGATCTCCTCTCTGGCTCCGACGTCGGTTCGCCTCGGCCGCGGCCGCCCGGCGTCAGTCGCGGTCGGCGACCAGGCGGCCGGTCAGCACGCGGATGTCGGGAATGGCCTCGAATTCCGCCAGTTGGGCCGCCACGCCCTCGGCCTCGCCGGGCGCCAGCGCGCGGGCGGCGCAGGCCAGGAACTTCTCGCGCAGCGCCGCCTCGTCCAGCGGCTCGTCGGGGTGTCCGCGGGCGCCCCGCGGCGGCGAGGCGAGCACGCGCCCGTCGGTCAGGCGCACGGTCACCCGGCTCCATGCGTGCTGTTCCAGGCGCTCCGGCAGCGTCGGATCCACGACCATCCGCACCCGGGCCATCAGCGCGCGGACCGCGGGATCGCGCACCGGACCGTCCTCGAAGGCCGCGAGGTCCAGGCGACCGTGGGCGGCCGCCATCGCGGCACAGAACGGCATGGAGAACTTGCGCTCGAGCGCGGTCGTCGGCGCCGGGTAGATCAGGACGTCCGGTGTCACCCGGCTCACGCCGATCTCAATGTCGGCGATCGTGTCGGCGCTGAACCCGTGGGCCCGCCGGAGCGCGATGAGGGCCTCGACCGCCGCGTGGGTCAGCGCGCAGGAGGGGTAGGGCTTGACGGCCACCCCGCTCTCGAGCACGTGCCAGCGCTGGCCGAGCGCGTCGAGC
>DATLZL010000446.1:0-7202 GCA_035574035.1 Binatia bacterium
CGCGCCCGCCCGCGATGGCGGCGACCGTCGCCGCCTCGTAGCGGCGCTGCGCCGTCTCGAGCACGGCCCGGCCGGCGACCACCCAGACCGCAACCAGGGCCGCCAGGGCGAGGCCCAGTCCGAGCAGGCCCCGCCGGCCGCCGGCGCTCAGCGTCGTTCCCCGACCCGGTGCAGCTTGAGCAGGTTGGTGGTCCCGGTCACCCACATCGGCGAGCCGGAGATGATGACGAGCACGTCGTTCATGCGCACCGACCCGTCACCCAGCAGCGTGGCCTCGACCTCCTCGATCATCTCGTCGGTCGTCTCCACCTTCCGGATGAGCCGCGAGGAGACGCCCCAGGACAGCGCCAGCCGGCGCTGCACCTCCACGAACGGCGTGAGCGCGATGATCGGCACGTCGGGGCGCTCCTGGGAGATCAGGCGGGCGGAGAACCCCGACTGCGTGAAGGCGACGATCGCCCGCGCCCCCAGCACGTGGGCGGCCGAGGCCGCGGCATCGGAGATGGCTTCCGGGAAGCCGACCCCGACCCGCTCCTGGCGCCGGCGGCGGGTCTCGTCCTTGAGCACCGCCTGCTCGGCCCGCTCGGCGATGCGGGCCATGACCTCCACGGCCTCCACCGGGAAGCGGCCGGTCGCCGTCTCGGCCGACAGCATGATGGCGTCGGCGCCGTCGAAGATCGCGGTGGTCACGTCGGAGACCTCGGCCCGGGTGGGTCGGAGGTGGGTGACCATCGACTCCAGCATCTGGGTGGCCACGATCACCGGCACCTTGGCCGCCCGGGCCTGCCGGATCACGTCCTTCTGGATGTGCGGCACCTCCTCCAGCGGGACGTCCAGGCCCAGGTCGCCGCGGGCCACCATGACCGCGTCGACCATGGTGAGCAGGCCGGGCAGGTTGGCCAGTACTTCCTGGCGCTCGAGCTTGGCCACGATCGGCAGGTCGGCACCCTGCTCGCGCAGGAACCGCCGGACCTCGCTGATGTCCGCCGCCGAGCGGACGAAGGACACGGCGACGAAGTCGATCCCGTGGCGGATGCCGAAGCGCAGGTCCTCGCGATCCTTGTCGGTGAGACAGGACACGGGCAGCGGCACGTTGGGCAGGGAGATGCCCTTGTGGTCGCTGAGGCGGCCGCCGGCCACCACCCGGCAGCGGACCTCGCCGCCGACCACCTCCTCCACCCGGAGCTGGATCATGCCGTCGTCCATCAAGATCCGGTCGCCGGCCCGCACCTGGGCCAGGTACTCGGGGTGGGAGACCGAGGCCCGCTCGGCGGTGCCGGCCACCGACTCGGCGGTCAGCGTGAACGGCTGCCCGACCTCCAGGTCGACGCGGGCGCCGCCGTTGGGGCCGAAGGTGCCCAGCCGGATCTTGGGCCCCTGCAGGTCCTGCAGGATCGCGATGGGCCGCCGCCACCGCTCCTCGCCCTCGCGGATCAGCCGGATCACCTCGGCGTGCTCGGCGTGGGTGCCGTGGGAGAAGTTGAGCCGGGCCACGTCCATGCCGGCCGCCACCAGCCGGTCGAGCACTTCGGGGCTGGACGAGGCCGGGCCGAGGGTGCAGACGATCTTGGTGCGGCGCATGCGGGCGGTGGTCATCGGGCCAGCACCGGCTGCAGGTACTGCCCGGTGTAGGAGCGGTCGGCCTGGGCCGCCACCGCCTCCGGGGTGCCGGCGGCGACGACGCGCCCGCCCTCGTCACCCCCCTCGGGGCCGAGGTCGATGATCCAGTCGGCGGTTTTGATGACGTCCAGGTTGTGCTCGATGATCACCACCGTGTTGCCCTGGTCCACCAGCCGGTTCAGCACGTCGAGCAGTCGCTGGATGTCGGCGAAGTGCAGGCCGGTGGTGGGCTCGTCCAGGATGTAGAGCGTGCGCCCGGTAGCCCGGCGGCTCAGTTCCGTGGCCAGCTTCACCCGCTGGGCCTCGCCGCCCGAGAGCGTGGTGGCCGACTGGCCCAGGCGGATGTAGTCGAGCCCGACGTCGTCGAGCGTCTGCAGCTTCTGCCGGATGACCGGAACGGCGTCGAAGAATCCCAGCGCCTCGCGCACGGTCATGTCCAGCACGTCGGCGATGGACCGACCCTTGTAGCGGACCTCCAGCGTCTCGCGGTTGTAGCGCTTGCCCTTGCAGACCTCGCAGGTGACGTAGACGTCGGGCAGGAAGTGCATCTCGATCTTCACCAGCCCGTCGCCCTGACAGGCCTCGCAGCGGCCGCCCTTGACGTTGAACGAGAACCGCCCGGGCTGGTAGCCGCGCATGCGCGCCTCCGGCGTGCGGGCGAACAGCATCCGGATGAACGTGAAGACGCCGGTGTAGGTGGCGGGGTTGGAGCGCGGGGTGCGGCCGATCGGCGATTGGTCGATGTCCACGACCTTGTCCAGGTGCTGGGCGCCCTCGATCCGATCGTGGGCGCCGGGACGCTCCTGGGCGCGGTGGAGCATCTGGGCCAGCGCCCGGTACAGAATGTCGTTGACCAGCGTGGACTTGCCGGAGCCGGAGACGCCGGTGACGCAGGTGAAGGTCCCGAGCGGGATGCGAACCGGCATGCCCTTCAAGTTGTGCTCGCGGGGGTTGTGGATGACCAGCGCGTGGCCGTTGCCCCGGCGGCGGCGCTCCGGGACCGGGATGCGCAGGGTCCGCGCCAGGTAGCGGCCGGTGAGCGAGGCCGGGTTGGCCATGATCTCGTCGGGGGTGCCGACCGCGACCACGTGACCGCCCTGCTCGCCGGCGCCCGGCCCGAGGTCCACCACGAAGTCGGCCGAGCGGATGGTCTCCTCGTCGTGTTCGACCACCAAAACCGTGTTGCCCAGGTCGCGCAGCCGCTTGAGCGTGTCCAGCAGCCGGCGGTTGTCGCGCTGGTGGAGCCCGATGGAGGGCTCGTCCAGGATGTAGAGCACCCCGACCAGGCTGGAGCCGATCTGGGTGGCCAGGCGGATGCGCTGGCCCTCGCCGCCCGCGAGCGTCCCGGCCGGCCGGTCCAGCGTCAGGTAATCGAGCCCGACGTCGCGCAGGAACCCCAGGCGCTCGCGGATCTCCTTGAGCACGCGCCGGGCGATAAGCGCCTCCCGCTCCGAGAGCGACAGGCCGTCGAAGAAGCTCGCCGCCTCCTTGATCGTCAGCCGGACGACATCGGCGATGGACCGGTCGGCGATCTTGAACCCGAGCGACTCCGGGCGGAGCCGCGAGCCGCCGCAGGCCGGACAGGGGCGCTCGGCCATGAAGGCCTCGATCTCGCGCCGGATATCCTCGGAATCGGTCTCGCGGCAGCGCCGCTCCAGCAGCGCCACCACCCCCTCCCAGCCGCCGTCGCGGTCGCCGTGGAGGACGAGGTCGCGCACGGGCTTGCGCAGCGCCTTCCACGGCGCGTCGAGGTCGACCTTGTAGCGGCGGGCCAGCGCGGCCAGCGTCTGCTTGAAGGCGACCGACTCCCGGCCCGCCCACGGCGCCAGCGCGCCGTCGCGGAGCGAGCGCTCGGGGTTGGGCACCAGCCGGTCGGGGTCGATCTCCCAGCGGCTGCCCAGGCCGGCGCAGGTCTCGCAGGCGCCGTAGGGGCTGTTGAACGAGAACATCCGCGGCGAGACCTCGGGCAGCGACACGCCGCACTCGGCGCACGCCAGGCGCTCCGAGAAGAGCAGGGTGTCTCCCCCATCGCCGGGCCTGGGAGGGGGTGAGACACCCGCTCCCTCCCCGTTCGTCCGATCCGCGGCGGCCGTCGGCGTCGCCCGCTGGACGATCGCGAGGCCGTCGGCCAGGCGGAGCGCGGTCTCCAGCGAGTCGGCCAGCCGCCCGGCCGCGCCCTCGCGGACCACGATGCGGTCCACCACCACCTCGATGGTGTGCTTGCGGTTCTTGTCGAGATCGATCTCCTCGGTGAGTTCGCGCAGCACGCCGTTGACGCGCACCCGCGTGAACCCCTGGCGCTGCAGGTCGGAGAAAAGCTTGCGGTACTCCCCCTTGCGGCCGCGCACCACCGGAGCCAGGACCAGCCACCGGCTGCCGGCCGGCTGCTGGAGCACCCGGTCCACCATCTGCTGGACGGTCTGGGCGGCGATGACGCGCCCGCAGCGCGGGCAGTAAGGCACGCCGATGCGGGCGAAGAGCACCCGAAGGTAGTCGTAGATCTCGGTGACGGTGCCGACCGTCGAGCGCGGGTTGCGGGAGGTGGTCTTCTGCTCGATGGAGATGGCCGGCGACAGGCCCTCGATGGAGTCCACCTCGGGCTTCTCCATCTGCTCCAGGAACTGCCGCGCGTAGGCGGAGAGCGACTCGACGTAGCGGCGCTGCCCCTCGGCGTAGATGGTGTCGAAGGCCAGCGAAGACTTGCCGGATCCGCTCAGACCGGTGATGACCACCAGCTGGTCGCGCGGGATCTCGAGGTCGATGTTCTTGAGGTTGTGCTCTCGGGCTCCCCGGATGACGATCCGGTCGCTCGCCATATCCGGGCTATTATGGTCGGCCCGCCCGGCCCCCGCAACAATCCAGCATGCCGGTCGGTGTTCTCGGCCTGTGCACGCGGCTGCCCAGAAGGCGCAGGCGCGGTCAGCCCGGCGCAGGGGCGATCACCGGCCGGGCTCCCGAGGCGACCACTCCCCGGGCGAGGCGGGAAGCGGCACGCGGTTTGGATCTTCGTCATGCCGGAGTCGACGATGTCGGTCCTGGCCGGGCAGCGCCCTTGCACGGTTCGACCGTTCCGGTCGTCCCGGCCGGGGCCCGGCCGGGGCCCGCTCCTCCGCCTGGCGGTCCTCGCCAACCTGGCGACCGTCGTCGTGCTGGGGATCGCCCTCCTGCTCGGGCGGAGGGCCGGCGTCTGGCTGGCCACGCTCACCCGCGATCCGACCCAGGCCGCTGGGGTGCCGTTCTACTACGGTCTGCTCTCGAACCTCGGCGTTGTCCTCTGGGCCGCCTGCGCCGCGATCGCCCTCTTCGCCGCGACGCGGCTGCCGCCCGGCCGCGACCGGAGCCGGCTCGGGGGCCTGGGCGCCGTCACCGCCGTCCTGGTGCTCGACGACCTCCTGATGATCCACGACGAGGTCATGCCCGTGTACCTGGGGATCCCGGAAGAGGCGGTGGAGGTCGTGTACCTGCTCCTGCTGGCCACCTGGGCCCTCCGCTTCGCGCCGGACCTGCTGCGCCCGCCGCTCCTGCTCCTGGTGCTGGCGCTCGGTTGCTTCGGCGTCTCGGTCCTGGTCGAGTACCTGCCGCGAAGCGTCCTGACCACGCACCTGGTGGAAGACGGTGCCAAGCTGCTCGGGGTGGCCAATTGGTCGGCGTACCTGCTGTGGTCCGTCCACGAGGTCCTGCCCGGCCCGGACGGACCGGGCCCCTGAGAGAGCCGGTCAGAGCTCGCCGCGGCGGAAGCTCTCCACGATGAAGCGGGCCGTCCGCAGGGCAAGCGCCATGATCGTCAGGGCCGGATTGGCGGCCCCGCCGGTGACGAAGACGCTACCGTCGGCGATGAACAGGTTCGGCACATCGTGGGTGCGCCCCCACGGGTCGACCACCGAGGCGCGCGGGTCTCGTCCCATCCGGCACGTCCCCAGGTAGTGCGCGGACCACCCGGGCAGGAACTCCGGCTCCCAGATCTCCACCGCGCCCGCCGCCTCCAGGACCTGCCGCAGACGACGCTTCATGACGGCGATCATCGCCCGGTCGTTCGCGCCCGGACGGTTTTCCAGGCGCGGCACCGGGAGCCCGAAGCGATCCCGCACCCGCGGATCGAGCGTCACGCGGTTGGCGGCGTTGGGCAGCTGCTCACCGACCGTCGCCAGCCCGATGAGGTGGCCGAACACCTGACGCATGCGCCGCAGGTGGGCCGCCCCCCAGCCACCCACGCGCCGGGCCACGGCCAGCGGCCACTGCTGGGCGGCGTTCACCTCGATGGTGAAGCCGCGGACGAACGGGTTGCGGGGATCGGTCGCGTAGAAGTCCTGGATCGAGCCGCCGGCCGGCACCCCGCGCCAGGGATCCAGGCGCTCGGCGAACACGCCCCAGGCGCAGACCGCCAGGTGCTCCATGAAGTACCGGCCTACCAGCCCGCTCGAGTTGGCCAGGCCGTCCGGGAACCGGCGTGAGCGGCTGAGCAGCAGCAGGCGGGGCGTCTCGACCGCGTTACCGGCCAGAACGATGGCCCGGGCCGCCACCTCATGCTCGTGACCCGCGGCGTCGAGGTAGACCGCGCTTCGGACGCGGCCGCCGGTGTCCACCGTCAGCGCCCGGACGGTCGAGAGCGGCCGGATCTCGGCCCGGCCCGTCCGCTCCGCCTTCGGCACATAGGTGACGTCGATGCTGGACTTCGCCTCGACGGTGCAGCCCAGCTGGCAGGTCCCGGCCCGCACGCAGGCCGGGCGCCCCTGCCAGGGCTTGGTCGGGATGGCGAGCGGCTCGCGGGTGAAGTGCAGACCGAGCCGCTCGGCCCCGCGCTTGATGGCCAGGCTGGCCCGGTTGAAGTCGTGCGGCGGCGTGGGGTACGGCATGCGGCGCGGCGGGTCGAACGGACTGGCCTCGGCGCCGTCGGGACCCGAGACTCCGAGCTCGTACTCGACCTCTTCGTAGTAGGGCTCCAGGTCGGCATAACCGAGAGGCCAGTCCTCGGCGACGCCGTCCTCGCTCCGGACCCGGAAGTCCGACTCGTGCAGGCGCGGCACGACGCCGAGGTACGCCAACGTGGAGCCGCCGACACCCTTCACCCGGGTGTAGTCGAAGCGCTCGCGGCCGCGCCATGTGTAACGGTCACGCTCCGGGTCCGGAGCGAGGACCGCGGCGGCGGAGGTCTCGAAGTCGGGCCGGTCGGTCGGGTAGTCCCGGTCGGGGCGGAACCGCGGGCCGGCCTCCAGGACGACGACGCGCAGGCCGGCCTCGGCCAGGGTCTTGGCCGCCACGCCGCCCCCGGCACCGCAGCCCACCACGACCACGTCGGCCGCCGTCCGCGTCATGGCTCTCCGCGCGCGGCCGTCAGCGACGGGTAGCCCTCGGGCATCGGCGGACCGTCGTAGCCGAGCCAGCGCCAGACGCGGGGCGTAGCGTAGTAGGCCGCGAAAGCGTCGGCGCAGAGCACGGGGAACAGGCGGGCGGCCTCGCCCAGGCCGTGGCGTCCCCCGGGGCCGCGCGGGTGGTAGTAGAGGAGAGCGGCGCGCCGGCGGAGCCGGGCCGGGAACGAGGCGCTCCGGCGCCACTGCAGGCGGGCCGCCACCGCGTCGGCGCGG
>DATLZL010000447.1:0-2673 GCA_035574035.1 Binatia bacterium
GCTGCGGCAGCGGCGGCCGATCTACGCGGTGGAGTTCGAGGGCAAGCGCTTCGACACCGGCGACAAGCTGGGGTTTCTCAAGGCCACCGTGGAGTTCGCCCTGGCCCGTCCCGACCTGGCCGACGAGTTCCGCGCCTACCTGAAGTCGCTGGCGCTCTGACCCGGCGGCCGGGACCGACTTGCCCGACCGGCTGCCTTCGCGCTAGCCTCCCGTCGCCCCGGCTCCGGGAGCCGGAGCCACACGCCGTCCTGCGGGAGGGTCGCCATGTCGCGGTGCCGCGTGCCCGTTGCGATCCTGATCGTCCTGGCCCTGACCGCCACCCGGCCGCCCGGCGCCCCGGCCGAGCCGCCGCCGGCCTACTTCGTCGACGAGTCCAAGCTGCCGTTCGACGCGCTGTCCGGGACCGTGACCACGCGGTACTGGGGCGTGCACAACGGCGCCGGCTACCGCATCGAGGTGCCGGCCAACTGGAACGGAGAGCTCGTGCTCTACGCCCACGGCTTCCGGGGCACGGGCCTCGAGCTGACCGTGAGCAACCCGCGGATCCGCCGATACCTGATCGAGCACGGGTACGCCTGGGCGGCGTCCTCGTACAGCAAGAACGGGTACGACGTGAAGCAGGGCGTCAAGGACACCCACGCCCTCGGCCAGCTCTTCCACGGCCTCGTCGGCCGGCCCCGCCGCACGTGGATCACCGGCCACTCCATGGGCGGCCACATCACGGGGGTGGCCATCGAGCAGTACCCGGAGGCGTACGCGGGAGCGCTGCCGATGTGCGGAGTCATGGGCGACAGCGAGCTGTTCGACTACTTCCTGGACTTCAACCTGGTGGCCCAGGCCCTGGCCGGCGTGCCGGCCGAGTTCCCGTTCCCGCCCGACTACCTGACGGCGGTGGTGCCGGCGGTGCAGGCGGCGCTGGGGCCGTCCTACCCGACCAACCTGAACGCCAGGGGGCTGGCCTTGCTGGGGGTGACCCAGAACATCTCCGGCGGCCCGCGCCCGGCCTTTCCGCTGTCGTTCGCGCTGTGGGGGACCTTCCTGTTCACCGTCGGGGTGACCGGGGGCGACATCGGCGTCGCGGCGGGCAACGTCCAGGGCAACGCCGACACCGTGTACCAGATCGACAGCGATCCCGCCCTGTCGCCGGATGAGCTCGCGCTGAACGCCGCCGTGCTTCGGGTGACCCCCGACCCGCAGGGACGTCACCCGAACGGCCTGGCCAACATTCCCCCGATCAGCGGCCGGCTGCCGGTGCCGGTGCTGAGCCTGCACACCATCGGGGACCTCTTCGTGCCGCTGTCCATGGAGCAGGTCTACGCCCGGCGCGCCGCCGCCGAGGGCCGCGCCGACCGGCTGGTGGTCCGGGCCATTCGTGACCACGGCCACTGCGGGTTCTTCGTGACCGAGGAGGAGCGGGCCTTCGCCGACCTGGTGAACTGGGTGGTCAACGGCGTCAAGCCGGAGGGCGATGACATCCTGGATCCGGCAGTGGTGGCGGACCCGCACTTCGGGTGCCGGTTCTCGGCGCCCGGCCACCCCGGCTTCCCGCCGTGTCCGTAGGCGGCTGAGGCCGCGTCGGGGGCCCCTTCGTTGACTTGCCGGGGGTCGTCTGCCAGAATTTCGAGAACTTCCGGGCCCGCTCGGGAGTCCCGATGACCGCAGCGAAGCGTCCGTTCCACACCGCGCTGGACGCCGACATCAAGTCCGGCGAGGTCTCCGATGTCTACTTCGCCCGCACGGTGGAGATCCTCCGCCACCGGGGTGACCGCCAGCGGGTGAAGGCCGAGGTTTACCTGAAGAGCCTGCCGGAGGACTGGGCGTGGGGCGTGCTGGCCGGCGTCCAGGAGGTGGCCGGGCTGCTGGAGGGCCTGCCGGTGGACGTCCGGGCGATGGACGAGGGCACGCTGTTCGGGCCCTACCAGCCGGTGCTGGCCGTCGAGGGCACCTACGTCGAGTGGGCGCAGTACGAGACGGCCTTGCTCGGCCTCCTCTGCCAGGCCTCGGGCATCGCCACCAAGGCCGCCCGCTGCAAGAAGGCAGCCGGCGAGCGCCAGGTCATCTCGTTCGGGGCCCGCCGCATGCATCCGGCCCTAGCGCCGATGATCGAGCGCAACGCGTTCATCGGCGGTTGCGACGGCGTGGCCGTCACCAAGTCGGCCGAGCTGATCGAGGCCGACCCGATGGGCACCATTCCCCACGCGCTGGTGCTGATGGTCGGCGACACCGTGGAGGCGCTGCGGGCCTTCCACGAGGTGGTGGACCGCAAGGTGCGGCGGGTGGCGCTGATCGACACGCTGCAGGACGAGAAGTTCGAGGCGATCCGGGTGGCCGAGGCGCTCGGCAAGGACCTCTACGCGGTGCGCCTGGACACGCCCTCGTCGCGCCGGGGCGACTTCTACCGCCTCCTGGAGGAGGTCCGCTGGGAGCTCGACCTGCGCGGCTTCGAGCACGTCAAGATCATCGCCTCCGGCGGGATCGACGAGTACGAGATCCGGCGGCTCAACCCGGTCGCCGACGCCTACGGTGTCGGCACCGCCATCGCCAACGCCCCGGTGCTCAACTTCGCCCTGGACATCGTGGAGATCGGCGGCCGGCCGATCGCCAAGCGCGGCAAGTGGTCGGGGGCCAAGGACGTCCACCGCTGCCGTGGGTGCCGGCGCACGGTCGTGGTC
>DATLZL010000448.1:0-23261 GCA_035574035.1 Binatia bacterium
CCATGAGCGTCGTCGTCAGCAGCTGGCCGCCCGCGTCGTACACGCAGTGCTCCATCAGCGCGCCGCCGAGCCCCTGGGCCACCCCACCCCGGATCTGGCCCTCGACCAGCGCCGGGTTGACCAGCCGGCCGCAGTCGTCCACGGTCACGTAGCGCAGCACGCGCACGCGGCCGGTCTCGACGTCCACCTCCACCACCGCCAGGTGGGCGCCGTTGGTGAACGTCCACGCCTGCGGGTTCGCGTAGTGGACCGTCGCCTCCACGCTCGGCTCGAGGCCGCCCAGCTCGTTGGAGCGGAAGTGCACGGCCCGGGCGAGGTCGCGCAGCGCGAGCCCCCGGTCGCTGCCGCGGACGAGGGCGCGGCCGTCGCGCAGCTCGACGTCGACCTCGTGGGCTTCCAGCAGCACCGCCGCCGCCCGCCGGATCCGGTCGGCCAGGGCCCGGGCGGCGAGCAGCGTCGCGCTGCCGCCGATCGGCATGCCCCGGCTGGCCCACGTCCCGCCGCCGTACGGGACCATGGCGGTGTCGCCGGCCAGCACGGTCACCTGGTCCAGCGGCACCCGCAACTCGTCGGCGATGATCTGGGCCAGGGCGGTGCGCGTGCCCTGCCCCTGGTCGGTGACCCCCACCAGCGCGGTGACCGCGCCGGAGGGCTCGAGGCGGATCGTGGCTCCTTCCTGGCCGGCGATCGGAGCGCCCCCGACGCCGTAGAACTGGGCGCCGGGGCCGGTGAGCTCGACGAAGCACGCGAGCCCGATGCCGATATACCGCCCGGCCTCCCGGGCCGCCGCCTGCTCGCGGCGGAGCTCGGCGTACTTGGCCACGTCCAGCAGGCGCTCGAGGCTCTCGCGGTAGGAGCCGCTGTCGTAGACGTTGCCGGTCGCCGTGGTGTACGGCAGCTCGTCGGGACCGAGCAGGTTGCGGCGGCGCACCTCGGCCGAGTCCAGGCCGAGGTCGCGGGCGATCACGTCCACCATGCTCTCGGTGACGGCGGCGGCGATCGGGTGCCCCACCGCCCGGTACTGCGAGGTGATCGTCTTGTTCTGCGCCACCACCCGGAGCTCGCCGTCGTAGTGGCGCAGGCGGTAGGGGCCGGGCAGCAGGCGCAGCACCTGGCCGCCCTCCACCACGCTCGAGCGCGGGTAAGCCGAGTAGGGCCCCACCGCGGCGGTGATGCGCGCCCGCATGCCGAGCAGCCGGGCCTCGGCGTCCACCGCCACCTCGACCTCGATCGTCTGCTCGCGGGCGTGGATGTCGGAGAGGAATGACTCGCGGCGGGTGGCGACGAACTTCACGGGGCGCCCCAGGCGCAGCGCCAGGGCCACCGCCGCCAGCTCGTCCTGGTAGACGTGAATCTTGATCCCGAACGAGCCGCCGACGTCCGGGGCGACGACGCGCACCCGGTGCTCGGGCAGCGCGAAGAGGTCGGCCAGGACGGCCTGCATCATGTGCGGCACCTGGGTGGACATCCACACGGTGAGGGCCCGGGTCGAGGGGTCGAAATCGGCCACGATCCCCCGCGGCTCGAGCGGCACCCCGGTGTGGCGGCCGGTGGTGAAGCGCCGCCGATAGACGCGGTGGGCACCGGCGAAGGCGCCGTCCACGTCGCCGGCGGCGAGGCGGGTGGCGTAGATCACGTTGTCGCCGAGCTCCTCGTGGATGAGCGGCGCGCCGGGAGCCAGGGCCTGCTCCGGCGACAGGACGGCCGGCAGCGGCTCGTACTCCACCTCGACCCGCGCGGCGGCGTCCTCGGCCAGGGCGCGGCTCTCGGCCGCGATGGCGACGACCGGCTCTCCCACCGCGCGCACGCGCTCGCGGGCCAGCGGCAGCATGGCCCCCGTCTTCATGCCCCGGTAGTGGGCCAGAACGCCGCGGTAGGGCCGGCAGAGGGCGGCGACCTCCTCGCCGGTGAGGACCGCGGCCACCCCCGGCGCCCGCCGGGCGGCGTCGAGCCGCACCGCAACGAGGCGGGCGTGGGCGTGCGGGCTGCGCACGAACGCGACGTGCAGCAGCCGCGGCAGGGCGAGGTCGTCGACGTAGCGGCCGCGCCCGGTCAGCAGGCGGGGGTCGTCCGCGCGCTTGACGCTCGCGCCGACGTAGGCCATGGGCGGCCGGGAGTCTAGCACGTTGACAGGTCTCGGACCCGCCCCTACTATTCGGCCACCTTCACCAGCCCCACCGTCAGGAGGGCCGGCGATGCCAGCGATGTCCCGCCGCCGTTTCCTGCGACTGGGCGCCACCGCGTCGCTCGGGATCGGCGCACCGGGGCCCGCTCGCGCCCAGACGCGCGATCCGATCAAGATCGGCTTCCCGATCCCGCTCACCGGTCCGTTCGGAGCCGAGGCCAGCGACCAGCAGGCCGGCGCGACGCTGGCGGTCGACGAGTTCAACGCCCGCGGCGGGGTGCTCGGTCGCAGGGTCGAGCTGCTCGTCCGGGACGACCAGCTCAAGCCCGGGGTCGGCGCCCAGCGCACCAAGGAGCTGATCGAGGCCGAGAAGGTCCATTTCGTGGTGGGCGGACTCTCGGCCGCCGTGCAGATGGCCATCAACGAGCAGACCAAGCGGGCCCGGGTCATCTACGTCTCGATCAGCCAGTCCAACGAGATCACCGCCCGCCCGGACTGGAGCCCCTACACCTTCCACGAGGCGATCAACCCGCACATCACCTCCCAGGTGGTCGGCTCCTGGGCCATCCGCCACCTCGGCAAGCGCCTCTACGTGCTCTATGCCGACTACGCCTTCGGCCACCAGCTGCGCGACGGCTTCAAGCTGGCGGCCGAGCGGTTCGGCGGGCAGTTCGTCGGCGCCGACCCCCACCCGCTGGGTGCCACCGACTACTCGGCGCTGTTCCCGCGGGTGCAGGCCGCACGCCCCGAGGTCCTGATCCTGGCCAACTTCGGCAAGGACCAGCTGAACTCGGTCAAGCAGGCGGCGTCGTTCGGCCTGAAGAACCAGATGCGCCTGGTATGCCCGGTGTTCCTCGGCACCATGCGGCGCGAGGGCGGCGCGGACGTCTTCGACGGCGTCTACGGGGGCTCGACCTTCTACTGGGAGCTGGCCGAGCAGATCCCCACCGCCCGGCGCTTCGTGGACGCCTTCCAGAAGCGGTACCAGCGGCCCCCGTTCGACTACGCCGGCTACGCCTACAGCGGCACCCGGTTGCTGCTGGAGGCGGTGGATCGGGCCCGCACGACCGAGGCCGAGAAGGTGATCGCGGCCCTCGAGGGGCATGTCTACGACCACTACAAAGGCAAGCAGTGGATCCGGAAGTGCGACCATCAGTCCTTCCAGGACGTGTACGTGCTGAAGTCACGCCCGGCGAGCGGCCAGAAGGGCGACTGGGGCATCTTCGAGATCGTGGCCCGCGTCGAGGCCGACGAGTCGCTGGAGCGGACATGCAAGGAGCTGGGCCACGCCTGAGCGCGGGCAAGGAGGCGACATGAACCGCCGCACATTCCTCGGAGCCACGACCGCCACCGCCGCCACCCTCGCCTTCCCCGCCGTTCTGCGCGCGCAGGGCGGCGGCCCCATCAAGATCGGCTTCCCGCTGCCGCTCACCGGCCCCTTCGGGGCCCTGGCCCAGGACCAGCAGCGGGGCGCCACGCTGGCCATGGAGGAGATCAACGCCAGGGGCGGTGTCCTGGGGCGGAAGATCGAGGTGCTGTTTCGCGACGATCAGCTCAAGCCCGCCGTCGGCGCCCAGCGCACCAAGGAGCTGATCGAGAACGAGGGCGTGCAGTTCGTCGTGGGCGGGCTGGCCGCCCACGTCCAGATGGCGATCAACGAGCAGACCAAGAAGAACGGCATCGTCTTCATCTCGGTCAGCCAGTCGGACGAGATCAGCGCCAAGCCCGACGCCAGCCCGCTCACGTTCCACGAGGCGCTCAACCCGACCATCACCACCCGGGCCGTCGGGGGCTGGGCGCTGCGGAACGTCGCCAAGAAGTGGTGGGTGGTCTACGCCGACTACGCGTGGGGCAAGCAGAACGCCGCCGTGTTCACCGACGTGGTCAAGAAGGCGGGTGGCACCATCCTGGGCAGCACGCCCTACCCGCTGGGCAGCGCCGAGTTCTCGGCCCACCTGCCGCGCATCCAGGCCGCCCGCCCCGAGGCCGTCTTCACCGTCACGCCGGGAGCCGACAACATCGCCTTCCTCAAGCAGTACGCGTCATTCGGGATGAAGCAGCAGTTCCCGGTGGTGCAGCCGCTGCACTGGCTGCCGACCATGAAGGAGGGCGGCCCCGAGATCTACGACGGCATCCATGCCGCCACCAACTTCTACTGGGAGCTGGCCGAGACCATCCCCCAGGTCAGGCGCTTCGTGGAGGCCCACCAGAAGCGGTTCAACATGCCGCCCGGCGACTACGGCGCCTACGCCTACAGCGGCGTGAAGGAGATCGCCCGCGGCATCGAGCTGGCCAAGTCCACCGACTCCCGGGCGGTGGCCGAGGCGCTGCGGGCCCACCCCGAGTACGACCACTACAAGGGCAAGCAGTGGTGGCGGAAGTGCGACAACAAGTCGTTCCAGGACATCTGGATCGTCCGCGGCCGGGGGCCGGGCAAGGTCAAGGGCGAGTGGGGCCTGCTCGACATCGTGGCCCGGATCCCGGCCAGCGAGGAGCTGGACCGCACCTGCGCCGAGAAGGGCCACGCCTGAGCGGTGCTCGACATCTCGGCCTCGGCCCTGGCGGCGCAGGTCTTCACCGGCCTCGTCCTGGGGGGCATCTACGTCCTGCTGGCCATCGGGCTCAGCCTGATCTTCGGGCTGATGACGGTGGTCAACTTCGCCCACGGCTCGCTCTACATGCTGGGGGCCTACTACGGGTTCTTCCTGCTCGGGCTGACCCGCAACTTCTGGCTGGCGCTGGTGGTGGCGCCCATCATGGTCGGCGTGTGCGGCCTCCTGATCGAGCGCTTCCTGATCCGGCGGCTCTACGGGCGCTCGCCCGACGACCCGCTGCTGCTGACCTTCGGGCTCTCGCTGGTGCTGGTGGAGGCCGTGCGGCTGATCTGGGGCAAGATCGGTCTCGCGCTCGACCCGCCCCGCGAGCTGGCCGGCGCGGTGAACCTGGGCTTCATGGTCTTCCCGCTCTACCGGCTCTTCGTCATCGCGGTGACCGCGCTCGTGCTCATCGGCCTCTGGCTGTTCCTCGAGCGGACGAACGTCGGCCTGTTCATCCGGGCCGGCTCGCGCGACCCCCTGATGGTCCGGGCGCTGGGAGTCCACCTCGGGCGGATCTGGATGCTCGTGTTCGGGATCGGCACGGCGCTGGCCGGCCTGGCCGGCATCCTGGCCGGCCCCATGCGCGGGGTCTACGCCGAGATGGGCGTGACGATCATCATCGAGTCGTTCGTGGTGGTGGTGGTGGGCGGCATGGGCAGCCTGCTGGGCGCGATCGTGGCCGGCGTCCTGATCGGCGAAGTGGTGAGCCTCACGACCTTCTTCGCGCCGAAGTTGAGCGAGATCATGGTCTTCATCGTCATGGCCGTCGTGCTGCTGGTCCGGCCCAGCGGGCTCTTCGGCGAGGCGGGGCTGTTCGAGTGATCCGCCGCGTCGCGGCCGGGGTGGGCGCCCACCCCGTCCTCGGCTTCTTCGTGTTCTTCGCGGTGTTCCCGTTCCTGGTGCCGTACAAGGCGCTGGCCACCCAGGTGCTGATCTACGGGCTGTTCGCGCTCGGCTTCAACCTCCTCTACGGCTATACCGGCCTCCTTTCCTTCGGTCACGCCGCGTACTGGGGGCTCGGCGCCTACGGCACCGGCATCGCCCTGGCCCGGCTCCACGTCGACTCCCTCTGGCTGGCCATGGCAGTCGGGTTGGGGACGGCCGCCGTCGGCGGGGCGGTGATCGGCTTCTTCTGCCTCCGCCGCCGCGGCATCTACTTCGCGATGCTGACGCTGGCCTTCGCGCAGCTCCTCTACTTCATCGGCTTCCACCTGGCCGACGTCACCGGCGGCGACGACGGCTTGCGCGGCGTCCGGCTGCTGCCCCTGACCCTGCCCGGCCTCAGTGTCCGGCTGGACACGCCGCTGGCGTTCTACTACTTCACGCTCGCCTGGGTGGGACTCGCGGTGGCGGCGCTGCGGCGCATCCTCGACTCGCCGTTCGGAGCCGTGCTCCAGGCCATCCGCGAGAATCCCGACCGGGCGGCGGCGTGCGGCTACAACGTCACCGCGGTCAAGCGGCTCTCGTTCGTCTTCTCGGCGCTCTTCGCCGGCCTGGCCGGCTCGCTGGAGGCCCTGCGGCTCACCGTGGTGCCGATCGAGTCGCTGTACTGGACGACGTCGGGTCAGGTGGTGATCATGACGCTGCTGGGCGGCGCCGGGACCTTCTTCGGCCCGTTCGTCGGCGCCCTGACGTTCCTGATCCTGGAGGACCGGCTGAGCCTGGTCACCGAGTCGTGGCCGCTCGTGGTCGGCGCCATCTTCGTGGCGTTCGTGCTCTTCCTGCCCCGGGGGATCTGGGGCACCTTGCTGGGAGGGTTCCATGGCCGTTAAAGTGCTCGAGCTGCACCACCACGGCATCCGCATCGGCCCCTCGCCCGAGGAGGTCGAGCGGGCCCGCGCCTTCTACCAGGACGTGCTGGGGCTCAGCCCCGACCCCGGCCGCCCGCACATCCCGACCATCGACGGGTACTGGATGGACGTGGGCGGCACCGCCCAGATCCACCTGATGGGCGTCCGGGGACAGTCCAAGTTCGCCAAGGGACCGGGGCAGGACCCTTCGAACCCGCACGTGGCGCTGGCCGTGCCCGACATCCTGGAGGCGCGCCGGGAGCTCGACCGCCTGGGCGTCACGTACTGGGTGGCCGAGGGCGTCGTCGGACCCCAGTCGCAGCAGATCTTCCTGCACGATCCGTTCGGCAACATGATCGAGCTCCACCAGGTCGACACCTGCCGGTGCGTGGTGGCCCGGCGCAAGCCGGCCGACGGTCGCGCGATGGCCTGAGCGCGGCCGCCCCGCTCGCGCGGCGGCGAGCATCGACGGGGGCCGTTCCCGGCCTCGTCACTTCCGTCGACGAGCTCGTCGGCTGAGATCTAGGACGGCGGCCCATCGAGCGGGCCCGCTGAAGGCGGCGCGGCGATCTTCGCATCCCGCCCGACCGGGCGCCCCTCCGTACGGGTCCTCCAGCGGCCCGTCACGGCGGCACGCTGGCCCGACCGGTGATGGTCCGCCGGGGCGCGCCCCGTAAACTGACGCGCCGCTCCTTGACCCGGCTCCCGGGATCGGTCATCATCTCGCCTTCTCGAGACAGACGAGCAGTGTCTCTGGACGGCCGATTGCGAGGTGGGAGGGCGCTATGCAGGAGTGGGAGTCATTCGAGCGGGAGATTCTCGACTATCTCGCGCAGCAGCGGGAGGCGAGCCCGGGCGAGGTGGCGCGGGCGCTCGGCATGTCGGAGGCCGGGGTGACCTCGCTGCTGGCGTTTCTCGCCTCGGAGGGCAAGGTCCAGATCCGCCTGGTGGGCGTCGGCGGCCGTTCTCGCGCCGCCTGACCTCCTCGATCGTCACACGCCGAGAAACCGCTGCTGCACGGCGGGGTCGCGGCGCAGGTCCTCGGGCGTCCCCTCGAACTGGATGCGCCCCTGGTCCATGACGTAGACCCGGCGGGCCAGGGCCAGCGCGACCTCGAGGGACTGCTCCACGAGCAGGATCGTCGTCCCGCGGCGGTTGATGGCGGCCAGGATCTCGGTGAGGCTCTGCACGAGGAGCGGGGCCAGCCCTTCGGTCGGCTCGTCGACCAGCATCACCGAGGGCTCCGCCACCAGGGCCCGGGCGATGGCCAGCATCTGCTGCTCGCCGCCGGAGAGGTGCCGGCCGCGGTGACCGGCCCGCTCGCGCAGCCGCGGGAAGTACGCGAACGCCTCCTCCACCCGCCCGTCCCCCCGGACGCCGGCGCCAAGCCAGCCCAGACGCAGGTTCTCGACGACGGTCAGGTTCGGCAGGACCCGACGCTCCTCCGGCACCCACGCGATGCCGCGGCGGGCGATCTCGTGCGGCGGCAGGCCGGTGATGTCCTCCCCCCGCAGGCGGACGCGGCCCCGGCGGGGACGGGCGATGCCCATGATCGAGCGCAGCGTGGTCGTCTTGCCGGCGCCGTTCCGCCCGATCAGCGTCACGATCTCACCCTCGTGCACGGTGAGCGAGACGCCCTGCAGGATGTGGGCTTCGCCGTAGTACGTGTGGACGTCCTCCAGCGCCAGGAGCGGGTCGGCCATCTCAGCGCACCGCCCCCAGGTATGTCTGCTGGACGACGGTGTTGGCTCGGATCTCGTCCGGGGTCCCCTCGGCCAGCACCTGTCCCTGGTGCAGCACCGTGATGCGATCGGAAATCTTCATCACGACCTTCATCTTGTGCTCGACCAGGATGACCGTTCGCCCCTCGGCCAGCTCCCGGATCAGGCGCATCGTCTCCTCGGTCTCCTCCGGGCTCATCCCGGCCGTCGGCTCGTCGAGCAGGAGCAGCAGCGGATCCGACGCCAGCGCGATGGCCAGCTCCAGGTGGCGCTTCTCGCCGTGCGAGAGGTGGGCGGCCGGCCGGTCGGCCTTGGCCCCCAGGCCCACGCGCTCGAGCAGCGCCCGCGCGTGCCGGCGGACGTCGGTCAGGCGGTCGGCCCGCGACCAGAAGTCGAACGCGCGGTTCGGCCCCTGCGCCGCCACCCGCACGTTCTCCAGCACGCTCAGGTGCGGGAAGACGTTGGTGATCTGGTAGGACTTGGCGATGCCGAGACGTGCCACCCGGTGCTGCGGCAGCCCGGTGATGTCGCGCCCGTCGAACCAGATCCGGCCGGCGGTCGGGCGCATCTCGCCGGCGATGAGCCGAAAGAAGGTGGTCTTGCCGGCACCGTTGGGACCGATGATCGAGCGCAGCTCGCCCCGCCGCACGGTGATGTCCACCCGGTCCACGGCCACCAGGCTGCCGAACGCCCGTGTGAGACGCTCGGTGCGGAGCAGCACGCCGTCGGACATCGGAGCGGTGTCGGGCATGCGGGCAGATACCACGCGCCGTTTCGGGGTGTCAAGGCGCCGACCCCGGCGCCGGCGGCCTCGTGACCGGTGTCGGCGCCCCGGCCGTCCCGGTCGTCCCGGCGCCCCGGCCGCCGGCCGGTGTGGTAGATTGCGGCTCGCCATGGTGCCGCCGCTGACCCCCGAGCAGCGCGAGATCGTCGAGCGCGCGGCCCGGCTGAGCCGCGAGCGGTTCGCGCCCCGGGCCGCGCGCTACGACGCCGAATCGTCCTTCCCGTACGAGAACTACCAGGACCTGCACGCGGCTGGCCTGCTGGGCCTGACCGTGCCCCGCCAGTACGGCGGGGTGGAGGCCGACGCCATCGCCTACGCCCACGCGATGCGCGAGATCGCCAAGGGCTGCCCGGCCACGGCGCTGACCTTCAACATGCACTGTACCGACGCCGGGTTCATCGCCCAGCTGGCCACCGAGGCCCAGAAGCGGCGGTACTTCGCCGACATCGTGGAGCGCGGGGCCCGCATCGCGTCCATCACCAGCGAGCCCGAGCAGTCCTTCCGCGACAGGTTCGTGCTGCAGACGGTGTTCCGGCGCCGGCCGGGCGGCTGGCACGTCAGCGGGATCAAGCAGTTCTGCTCGCTCGGCGACGCCGCCGACTACTACTTCGTCACCGGCATCGTGGAGGGCAGCCCGAGCGCCCGGGAGGGCATCATCTCGGCCATCATCCCCCGGACGGACACCGGGGTGAAGGTCGAGGGGATCTGGAACGCGGTCGGCATGCGGGGGACGATCAGCCACACAATCCGGTACGACTGCACGGTGGACGACGCGTGCGTGATCGGTGGGCCGGGCGCGCTGCTGACCGCCGACCTCTCGGGCTTCGCCCTCGGCTACGCCGCCATCTACCTCGGCATCGCCGAGGCGGCCTACGACTTCATGGTCGAGTACACGCGCACGCGCACCCTCAAGCCCTCCACCGAGCCGATGAACCGCCACCCGCTCGTTCAGCGCACGCTCGGCGAGATGTCCATCGCCATCCGCTCGGCGCTGCTCCTGCTCCACGAGGCCGCCCGCCTGCGCGCGACCGGGGACCGGGAGGCGACCATGCTGGCCGTGAACCAGGCCAAGACGCTTTCGGCCGAGGTCGGCGTGCGGGTGACCGAGCAGGCGCTGCGCCTGGCCGGCGGCCGGGGCATCCTCAAGGAGCTGCCGCTCGAGCGCTGGCACCGGGACGCGCTGGCCGGCCCCGTCATGCCGCCGTCCAACGATCGCTGCCTGGAGACGATCGGCAAGCTGGTCACCGGTCTGCAGGCCGCGACCCTGGAGTTCCAGTAAGGCCGCACCGCCGGCCATGAGCGACCGGAGGCCACCCACGGCCGAGGCGCGGCCGGCGCCGTCCCCGGACGCCATGCCGACCACCCGCGGCCTCAACTTCTACCTCGAGGACCCGAACCTCGAGTTCGTGTGCTCGACGCTGCTCGACGAGGCCGACCTCGCCCGCGCCCGCCCGCACCTGGTCGAGCTGGGCGCGCTCGCCGGCGACCGCCTGGACCGGCTGGCCGCCGAGGCTGACCGCCACCCCCCGGTCCTCCGGGCCTGGGACGAGACCGGCCGCCGGGTGGACGAGATCGTCTTCCACCCCGCCTACCGCGAGATGGAGCGGCTGGCGTTCGGCCGCTTCGGCCTGGCGGCGATGTCGCACCGTCCGGGCGTGCTGGGCTGGCCCGGCCCGGTGCCCCACGTCGTCAAGTACGCGCTCTCCTACCTCTTCGCCCAGGCGGAGTTCGGCCTGCTGTGCCCGGTATCGCTCACCGACTCCACGGCCCGGATGCTCCGGCGGTACGGCAGCGAGGCCCTCCAGGCGACCTACCTGCCGCGGCTGACGACCACCGACCCCAACGAGCTCTGGCAGGGCACGCAGTGGATGACCGAGCGCACCGGCGGCTCCGATGTCGGCGCCCTGACGACCGTCGCCCGCCGCGACGCCGACGGCACCTGGCGGCTCTGGGGTGACAAGTGGTTCTGCTCCAACGCCGGCGCCGAGCTGGCGCTCACGCTGGCCCGGCCCGAGGGAGCGCCCGCCGGCACGCGCGGGCTGGCCATGTTCCTGGTGCCCCGGCGCCGGCCCGACGGCACGCGCAACGCGTGGATCATCAACCGGCTCAAGGACAAGCTCGGCTCGCGCTCGATGGCCACCGGCGAGGTGACCTACGAGGGCGCCGTCGGCTACCTCGTCGGCGATCCGGCCGCCGGCTTCAAGCAGATGATGGAGATGGTCAACGTCTCCCGCCTCTCCAATGCCATGCGTTCGGCCGGCATCATGCGCCGCGCGGTGCTGGAGTCGCTGGTGCACGCGCGGGCCCGCCTGGCCTTCGGCCGCCCGCTGGCCGCGCTGCCGCTCCTCCGCGCGAACCTGGTGGAGATGCTGCTCGACGCCGAGGCGGCCGCCTCGGTCGTCCTCCACGGTGCGGCGGCGCTCGATCGCTGGGACGCCGGCTCGGCGGCCGACCGGGCGCTGTTCCGCATCCTCACGCCCCTGGCCAAGTACTGGATCACCGCCCGGGCCCGTCACGTCGCCGGCGAGGCGATGAACGTGCGGGGCGGCAACGGCTACATCGAGGAGTGGCCGAACCCGCGCCTGCTGCGCGACGCGTACCTCGGGGCCATCTGGGAGGGCGCCACCAACGTCGTCGCCCTCGACGTGCAGCGCGCGATCCTCCGCGACGGGGGCCTCGAGGCGCTGGCCGGCTTCATCACCGGCCGGCTGGACGCCGTCGGCGAGCCCCGGGCGAAGCCCTGGGTCGAAACCGTCCGGACGGCACTGGCCGAGGTCGCCGACCGGGTCGCCGGCTGGGAACGCACCCTTTCGGCGCCGGAGCACACGGCCGAGCGCGAACTGCAAGCGCGCCCGGTGGCCGACCGGCTCTACCACGCGCTGGCCGCCGCCCTCCTGCTGGCCGAGGGCCAGGTGCGGCTCGACCGGGCGGGCGACGCGCGCAAGCTCGCGGCGGCGGCGCTCTACGTCGGCCGCTGGCTGCGCCCGTCGCCGCCCGCGCATCCGGTGTTCGACCCCCGGGAACTCGACCTGCTGGACCCGCTCGCCGACTGGACCCCGCTGCCGCTCGAGGCGCTGACGGCACTCGATCCCCGGCGGTGAGGGCGGGCCGGCGAGGGACGTCGGACCGGACGTGCCGGCTCGCCGCCGGACTTCGATTGAGGGGGGCTCACCCCCGGCCCGCCGGCGACCCCGCCTTGACAAGCGGCGGCCCGGTGATGTTGACTGAGCGCTCACTATGGCCCGCGAGGTGGTGAGCGCCATCAAGGACCCGCACCTGGTGCGCGACCGGCGTCGGCGGCTGGTCCGGGCCGCGATGGCGGTCTTCGTCCGCAAGGGGTACCACCGGGCCACGGTCCGCGACATCGGCCGCGAGGGCGGCTTCACCCAGGGGACCATCTACAACTACGTCCGCTCCAAGGCCGACATCCTTTATCTCGTCTGTGAGGAGGTCGTCGCCGCGTACCACGAGGCCGTGCGGCGGGCGATCGGGGGGATCGAGGATCCCCGCCGGCGGCTCCAGGCCGCCCTCCGGGCGGTGGTCGAGGTGATGCAGGACCGCCAGGACCAGATCCTGCTCCTCTACCACGAGAGCCACGCCCTCGACCGGGCCGCTCTCCGGGCGATTTTGTCGCGGGTGGAGGAGTTCATCCGCACCTTCGAGGCGATGGTGGCGGCCGCCCGCCCCGCCGGCGTCGTCACCCCCCGCCGGCTCCGACTGGTGGCCAACATCGTCACCTTCCTGCCCACGATGGTCGCCCTGCGACGCTGGGACCTCGACCGGCGGCTGCCCCGGAGCGAGGTCGCCGCCGGGCTGACCGAGTTCATGATGCGGGGCCTCGGCCTGACCGACGGCCGACTGGCCGCGGCCCGGACGGACGGCGCGGCCGGGGGCGATCGTGTCCGGCCCCGGCGTCGCGACCGAGGAGGAGAGCCATGACGCGACATGACCGCGTTTCCCGACGGACGTTCCTCACCACCGGCGCGGCGGCGGTGGCCGCCGCCGGCGCGCCCGGCCTCCGGCGGCGGGCGTGGGCCCAGGGCGGGGGTCCGATCCGCATCGGCGTGCCGACCGCCATCACCGGCACCTGGGCGGCGCTGGGGGCGCAGGTGGTCCGCACCTGCAAGCTCTTCGCCGAGGAGGTGAAGGAGCGTGGCGTGCTCGGCCGCCCGGTGGAGTTCCTCTTCGACGACACGCAGGGCAACCCGGCCAACTGCGTGCGCAAGGCGCAGGAGATGGTTGAGCGCCACAAGGTCAACCTCTTCACCGGCATCATGGCCTCCTCGGAGGCGCTGGCGGTGTCGGCCAAGCTGGGCGAGTGGAGCGCCCTGTTCATCTCCAGCATCAACGGAGCCGGCGAGCTGACGGCCGAGAAGTTCGTGCCGAATTTCTTCCGGGCCAACACCTCGGGCCCGATGGGCGCCCGCACCATCGCTCTGTACCTGCAGGACGCCCCGCAGAAGACCTTCTACGCCATCGGACTCGACTACGCCTGGGGGCACTCCAGCGTGGCGGTGTTCGAGAAGGAGATCCAGCGGTCGGGCAAGGAGTTCGTGGGAAAGGTCTTCGCGCCGACCGGGACCAAGGACTACTCAACCTACATCACCCGGATCCGGCAGGCAGCCCCCGACGCCCTCTACGTCGCCATGACCGGCGACGATGCGACGGCGTTCTACCAGCAGGCGGCCCAGTTCCGGCTGGGCGAGAAGATCCAGATGGTCACCGAACTGGTGGACATCCTCAACCTGAAGCCGGCCGGCGACGCGACGCTCGGCCTCATCGGCTCTAGCCGCTACAGCTTCACCTACGACAGCCCAGAGAACCGGGCCTTCGTGCAGCGCTTCCAGAAGGTCGTCCAGGAGGCCCCTGACACGTTCGACGGCGAACAGTACCAGGCGCTGCAGGTGCTCGTCCGCGGCATCGAGAAGGCGCGCAGCACGGAGACGGCGGCCCTGGTCAAGGCCCTGGAGGGGCTGGAAGTCACCAGCGTGAAGGGCCGGATCGTCATGCGCGAGTGCGACCACCAGGCGGCCCAGCAGGGCTTCGTGGTCAAGGCCGTGCGTCGGGCCGGCATCCCCCATCCGATCCCCGAGGTCATCAAGACCTACCCGGCGGAGGCGGTGACCCCGCCCTGCCGGAAGTCGTCCTACAGCTAGCGGCACCCTGGCGCGGCGCTTCCCCGGCGGTGCCGCGCCGCCGCCAACCGGCCATGAGTCCGATCGCCTTTCTCCTCACCCAGGGGCTGAACGCGCTCGCCCTCGGGGCGCTGCTGTTCTTCATCTCCATCGGGCTGACCCTGATCTTCGGCATCATGCGCATCGTCAACTTCGCCCACGGCGCGCTGTACATGCTCGGCGCCTACGCCGGGTTCACGCTGGCCGCCGGGACCGGCCACTACTGGACGGCCCTGGTCGCGGCGCCGGTGCTGGTGGCGGCGGTTGGACTGGCGCTCGAGTTCACCGTGCTGCGCCCTCTCTACCGGCGGGAGCCGGGCGCGTTCTTGCTGGTCACGTTCGGGCTGGCGCTGGTCATCGGCGAGGCGATCCGTCTGGCCTGGGGTCCGGAACCGCGCCGGCTCGCCATCCCGGCCGTGCTCGGTGGCTCGGTGTCGGTGGCTGGCGAGCCCTTTCCGGTCTACCGGCTGTTCCTGGCCGGCTTCGGCTTGGCCATGGTGCTGGCGCTCTGGCAGTTCCTGGAGCGCTCCCGGCTGGGACTCCTCATCCGGGCGACAGCGCAGAATGCCGAGATGGTGCACGTCCTGGGCGTCAACGTGCGCTGGGTCCGGGCCGGCGTCTTCGCCCTGGGCTGCGGGCTGGCCGCGCTGGGCGGCGTCCTGGCCACGCCGCTGGTGACCGCCTACCTCGGCATGGGCGTCAACGTGATCGTCGAGGCGTTCGTCATCGTCATCATCGGCGGCATGGGCAGCTTCCTGGGGTCGGTCGTGGGCAGCCTCCTGGTCGGCGTCGTCCAGACCTTCGGCAACTTCTACCTGCCAGACTCCGCGCTGGCCGCCATCTACCTGGCGATGATCGCCGTGCTGGTGTGGCGTCCGCGGGGGCTATTCGGGCGGGAGGAGTAGCGTGGCCTGGGGTCTGGCCCTGATCGGGGTGGCCGCCGTCGCACCGCTCGTCCTGCCCGTGTTCCTGGTGACGACGGCGACCGAGGTCATGATCCTCGCCCTCTTCGCCCTCAGCCTCGACCTGCTGGTCGGCTACACCGGACTCGACTCCTTCGGCCATGCCGCCGCCTACGGACTGGGGGCCTACACTGCCTCGCTGCTGCTGCTCCACGCCGGATCACCGCTGCCGGTCGCGGTCGGCCTGGCCGCGGCGGCCACCGCGCTGGTGGCGGTGCCGATGGGTTGGCTGTGCACGCGCACGACCGGGGTGTCGTTCGCGATGCTGACCCTGGCCTTCGCCCAGCTACTCTACGCCGTCGCCTACAAGTGGCAGAGCGTGACCGGCGGCTCCGACGGCCTGGCCGGCGTGCCGCGCATGGCCGGTCCCTTCGGCGTCACGTGGTTCACCTCCAGGACCGGCTACTACTATCTGGTCGCGGTCTGCCTGGCGGCGTCCTACGCTTTCTGCCGGGCCTTCGTCGCCTCTCCGGTCGGGACCACGCTGCTGGCCATCCGCGACCACGAGCGGAAGGCCGAGGCCCTGGGCTACAACGCCCGAGCCTACAAGCTGGCCGCGTTCGTGGCCGCCTCGTTCTTCGGCGGCCTGGCCGGCGCCCTCTACGCACCGTTCGCGGGCTTCGCGTCGCCCGAGCTGTTCTTCTGGATCGTCTCTGGCCAGGTTCTCATCATGGTGATCGTCGGCGGCAGCGGGACGCTGATCGGGCCGATGTTCGGCGCGGCGTTCTTCCTCCTGCTCGAGCACTACCTGAGCGCGGTCACCGACTCGTGGGCGCTGGTCCTGGGGCTGATCTTCATCGCGGTGGTGATCTTCGTTCCCGAAGGACTCTATGGCCTGGTGCGCCGGCGGCCGCCGGCGGTGGCGCGGTCCCGACCGGCTCCCGAACGCGAGCATGGCCAGCCCGTACCTTGAGTGCCGCGAGGTCAGCCGGTACTTCGGCGCCCTGGCCGCGTTGGACCGGGTGTCGATGACCGTCGAGCGCGGCGAGATCCGGGCCGTGATCGGCCCCAACGGGGCCGGCAAGTCGACGCTGTTCAACGTGCTCACAGGCGTCCTGCCGGCGAGCGGCGGTCGGGTGACGTTCAAGGGTTGGCCGCTGACGGGCCTGAGCCCCTGGAAGGTCTGCCAGCGCGGCGTGTCGCGGACGTTCCAGTTCACCGCGCTCTTCCGCCGGCTGCCGGCGCGCGAGAACGTCCGACTGGCCGCCCAGGCCCGCTCGAGCGGGCGCTGGCGGCCGCTCCTGGGCGGCGCGGTACGGGCCGAGACCGCGCGGACCGCGGACCTCTGGCTGGAGCGGGTCGGCCTAGAGCATGTGGCCGACGTCCCGGCCGGCCTCCTGTCACACGGCGACCAGCGGCTCCTGGAGGTGGCCATGGCCCTGGCCCAGGGGCCGGAGCTCCTGCTGCTTGACGAGCCGACCCAGGGGTTGTCGGTCGAGGAGACGGCCCGGACGGTCGAGATCCTGCGCCACCTCCTGGCCAAAGGGTCGCTGACGGTTTTGCTCGTCGAGCACGACATGGAGGTCGTCTTTTCGCTGGCCGACCGGATCACCGTGCTGCACCAGGGACGGGTGATCGGCGACGGCACGCCGGCCGAGGTCAAACGCCTGCCGGCCGTGCAGGCCGCCTATCTCGGGGGGCTCGACTGATGCTGCGCCTGGAGGGGCTGCAGGCGCACTACGGACCGAGCCACGTGCTGCACGGCGTGACGCTCGAGGTCCCGGCCGGCGGGGTAGCGGCGATCGTCGGGCGCAACGGCGTGGGCAAGACGACGACGCTGCGCACGGTGATGGGGCTGGTTCCGGCCACGCGGGGACGGGTGGCCCTGGACGGCCGCGACATCACCGGCTGGACGCCCCACCAGGTGGCCCGGGCCGGGGTGGCTTACGTGCCCGAAGGCCGGCAAGTCTTCCCGGCCCTCACGGCCGAGGAGAACATCCGTATCGCCGAGCGCCGGCCCGCGCGCCGGTGGCCGCTGCCGCGCCTCCTCGAGCTGTTTCCGGCCCTCCGCCAGCGCCTCCACCACCGAGGGCGCGAGCTGAGCGGTGGTGAGCAGCAGATGCTGGCCATCGCCCGGGCGCTCGCCACCGACCCGCGCCTGCTGCTGCTCGACGAGCCCTCGCAGGGCCTGGCCCCGCTGGTGGTGCGGGAGCTGGCGCGCGTCATCCGCGTCCTGGCCGCGGAAGGCGTGAGCGTGCTGCTGGTCGAACAGAACCTGCGGCTGGCCGAGGTCGTCGCTGACCGACTGTTCGTCCTGGTCAAGGGACGCGTCGTCTACGACGCTACGGCCGAGCAGTTCCGGCGCGAGGAGCCCCAGATCCGCAGCCGCTATCTGACGCTGTAGGAGGCCCGTATGCCGGTGTTCCAGACCCGCCTGACACCCGAGCTGATCGACCGCTACACGCGGTCCGGCCACTGGAAGTCGGAAACGTTCTACGACATCCTGGCCCGCCGCGCCGCCGCCCACCCCGACCGGGTGGCCATCGTCGACCACCGGGGCCGCCTGACCTACGGAGAGCTCCGGGCCCGCGTCGACCGCGTGGCCGCCGGCCTGGCCGCGCTCAACGTCGAGCCCGGCGAGGTGGTGACGATCCAGCTCCCGAACTGGGCGGAGTTCGCCGCCGTCTTCTTCGCCTGCGAGCGGGTCGGCGCCGTGGCCAATCAGATCGGCCCCGACTACCGCACCCGCGAGGTCGAGTACATCCTCCGCTTCTCGGAGAGCCGCGTGTTCGTCTGTCCCGCCTCCTTCAGGGGCTTCGACTACGTGGCCATGGCCGACGAGCTTCGACCGCGCCTGCCCGACCTCCGGTCGGTGTGGGTGCTGGGCGGCGCCGGCCGGGGCGTCTCCGTCCCACTCGACGAGGCGCTGAACGGCACCAAGCTCGTGCCGGAGTACCGCCCCCGCGCCATGAGCGCTGACGAGGTCATGCGGATGGCTTTCACCTCGGGGACGACCGGTAACCCCAAGGGCGTGATGCACAGCTTCAACACTACGCTCTCCGCCTGCCGGATCCTCAACGAGGCCATGGCCGTCACCGCGGACGACGTCTTCCTGATCTACCTGCCGCTCGGCCTCAACTGGGGCTACTTGACGTTGCTGCAGGCCCTCATGGTCGGCGGGCGGGCGGTGCTGCTCGATCGCTTCAGCACCCGGGCGGCGCTGGAGCTCATCGAGCGGGAGCGGGTAAGCTTCATCCCCAGCGCCCCCGCCTCGTTGATCGCCATGCTGAACGACCCCGACCTCCCCCGTTTCGACCTTTCTTCGCTGCGGGTGGTGATCACGGGCGGCGCCTCCTGCCCGGTGGAGACCATCCGCGCCTTCCGGGCCCGGGTGCCCGGCCACCTGATCGAGCTCTACGGGATGCTGGAGACCGGCTTTCACACCTTCACCCGGCTCACCGATGACCCGGAGGCGGTGACGGGCACGATCGGCCGGCCCGCGCCCGGCATGCGGCTGCGGCTGATCGACGAGCACGGCCGCGACGTGCCGGCCGGCGCCGAGGGCGAGATCGCGGCCGAGGGCCCGTCCGTCCACCTCGGCTACCACAAGAACCCGGCCGCCAACGCCGAGCTGTTCACCGCCGACGGCTGGTTCCGCACCGGCGATCTGGGCCAGCAGGACGCGGCCGGCAACGTCCGCATCGTCGGCCGGCTCAAGGAGATGATCAACCGTGGCGGCAAGAAGTTCTTCCCCCGGGAGATCGAGGAGATCCTCTACGCCCACCCCAAGGTCCTGCACGCGGCCATCGTCGGCCTGCCCGACCCCCGGCTCGGCGAGCGGAACTGCCTTTGCCTCATCCCCCGCCCCGGCTCGCTGCCGTCGCTCCAGGAGCTGGTGGACTACCTCAAAGACAGCGTGGCCACCTACAAGCTGCCCGAGGAGCTCGAGATCTTCGACGACTTCCCGTTCACGCCGACCGGCAAGATCCAGCGCCACGTCCTCGTGCGGCAGGTGCTGGCCCGCCGCCAGGGCGCCCCGGCATGACGCGGCCGGCTCGCATCTTCGACGTGCACTCGCACTGGGGCACCCGGCGCGGCTACCCTTTCCAGACCCCCGAGGAGCTCGCCCAGCAGGAGCGCGTGTTTCGCTCGAAGCCCCGGTACGTCACCGAGACCGAGTTGGCCGAGCACTTCCGGGCCCTCGGGGTGCGGGCCATCCTCGATCTCGGCGTCCGTGTCCCGGGGCCGCTCGAGGAGGTGCGCGCGCTCCACGACTACGCCCTCGAGACCCAGCGGCGCTATCCGGACGTGATCGTCGGCAATTGGCTCCACATCGACCCGCGGACCGGGCGCGACGGGGTCGACGAGTTTGCGCGCTGCCTGGCCCGGAGCGCGGGATTCGTCGGGCTGGCGGTACCGGGCGCCGGCTTCAACGTGGCGGCGAGCGACCCCGCCTACAAGCCGCTCTACGAGCTCTGCGTCGAGGCCCGGGTGCCGGTGCTGATCATGGTGGGCACCACCGGCCTCGGCGCCGGGCGGCCCGGCGGAGCCGGCGTGCGCCTGGAGTTCAGCCACCCGCGCTACGTGGACGAGGTGGCGGCCACGTACCCCGACCTGACCATCGTAGCCTCCCGCCCGGCCTGGCCCTGGCAGTCGGAGATGATCGCCGTCCTGCTGCACAAGCCGAACGTCTGGTACGAGGTCCACGGGTGGTCACCGCGGTACTTCACGCCCGAGCTCAAGGCCGAGATCCGGGGCCGGCTGCAGGACCGGGTGATGTTCGGCGCCGACTACCCCCTGTTCACCTACGAGCGCCTGCTGGCCGACTGGCAGGCCGAGGGCTACCCGGACGAGGTCCTGGACAAGATCTTCTACCGGAACGCCGAGCGCCTGTTCGGAGACCGGGAGCGCTGAGGTGGACCTGGGTCTCCGCGGCCGGGTGGCCATCGTCGGCGGCGCCAGCCAGGGCATCGGTTACGGCATCGCACATCTGCTGGCCGCCGAGGGCGCCCGGCTCGTCATCACTGCTCGCCGGGATCCGGCGCTGTCCGAGGCCGCCCGGCGGATCCGCGAGGAGACCGGGGCCGAGGTCGAGCCCGTGCTGGCCGACGTCCGCAAGCCCGAGGACCACGAGCGAGTGGTGGCGACGGCGGTCCGCCGCTTCGGGACCATCCACGCCCTGGTCAACAACGACGGGGCACCGCCGATCGGGCGGCTGGATGACTTCGACGACGAGGCGTGGCGGCGGGCGGTCGAGCAGAACCTGATGTCGGTCGTCCGCATGGTCCGGCTGGTGACGCCGCACATGCGCCGGGCCGGCGGCGGCAGCATCGTGAACATCACCGGCCTGTCCGTGATCCAGCCGATGGTGGGCTTCGGCCTCTCGGTGGCGACGTGGGCCGGCGTCATCGGGCTCAGCAAGACGCTCTCGCTCGAGCTGGCTGCCGACCGGATCACGCTCAACACGATCTGCCCGGGCTTCATCAACACCGCGCGGCTCGACAAGGTGTTCCGGCAGCAGGCTGAGGCGGAGGGGCGCTCCTTGGAAACCTTCATCGCCGACCTCACGCGCAGCATCCCGCTGGGCCGGCTGGGCACCCCCGACGACATCGCCGCCCTGGTAGCGCTGCTCGTCTCGCCCCGCGGCTCGTTCATCACCGGCGCCACGATCCAGGTCGACGGCGGCTCCCGCCAAAGCCTGCTCTGATTCGCCGGGTCGGCCGGGCTTGTCGGTCGCCCCCCGAGTAACCTCCAAGGCAATGGCCCTCCTCCCCGAGCCAGGTAGAGTGACCGCGTCGAGCGGACCCGGAAGACGGCCGGCACCGACAGCACCGTCGGGCCGATGCTGCGCCGCCGGCGCGAGCGGCGGCGGATGAGCCAGCTCAATCTCGCCGTCGAGGCCGGCGTTTCCTCGCGCCACCTGAGCGTTTTGGAAACGGGCCGATCACAGCCGAGTCCGGAGACGGTGCTGCTGTTGGCCGGGGTGCTCGAAGTGCCGCTGCGTGACCGCAACGACCTGCTGATTGCGGCCGGGTACGCGCCGGTGGACCGGAAGACGAAGATCGAGGCGGCCGCTCCGACGCCCACCGCGCGATCGACCTGATCCTGAGCCAGCGGGAGCCCTACCCGGCCCTCGCGCTCGACCGCCACTGGAACGTCTTCGAGGCCAATCGCGGCAGCGCGCGGATCGAGACCCTCACCCGCGAGCTGGCAGCCCGCGCCCCCTGAATCCCGTCCTCGTCCGGGTCTGGTCCAGCGCACCTGAGAAAAGCATTTCGCAGGCGGAGCGCCGCCGACTCTGGCACCCGGCGTGCATTGGCCGATGGGGTGCAGGGTGTCGAGGCCCCTGACCGGCCGCCGGCACCGAAGGAGGGGACATGAACCAGCAAGTGATCGGCAGGACGGTCGTCGTCGCGCTGCTCGGCGCGCTGGCCGTTCTAGGATGCGAGAAGGGGCCGGCCCAGAAAGCCGGCGAGAAGATCGACAAGGCCGTCGACGCGCTGGCCGGCAAGGGCCCGGCCGAGAAGGCCGGCGAGCGGATCGACAAGGCCGTCGACGAGCTGAAGAAATAGGAGAGGCGATGCTCTACTACGCACTGATCTTCCTCCTTGTCGGGCTCGTGGCCGGGGTGCTGGGCATGACAGGCGTGGCCTCCGTCGCCACCCAGATCGCCTGGATCCTGTTCGTCATCGGCATCGTGCTGCTCGTCGTCCACCTGATCCGGGGACGCACACCGCGAAGCCTCTGAGCCAGACGTCCGTCAGGCCAGTCCCAGATACGCCTTCCGGACCATCGGCTGGGTGGCCAGGTCCCGGGTAGGGCCGGCCAGCACCACCCGGCCCGACTCGAGCACCGCGCCTCGGCCGGCCAGCTCGAAGGCGATCGCGACGTCCTGCTCCACGAGCAGGATCGCGACCCCGTTGCGATTCACGTCCTGGAGCGCGGTGGCGAGCGAGTCCACGACCCGGGGGGCCAGCCCGAGCGAGAGCTCGTCGATGATCAGCAAGGTCGGCCGGCTCATGAGTCCCCGGCCGATGGCGCACATCTGCTGCTCGCCCCCCGAGAGCGTCCCGGCGTCCTGACGCCGCCGCTCGCCGAGGATCGGAAACAGCGCGAAGACCTGCTCCAGGTCTTCACGGATCGCCGCCGGTCCGTCCCGGCGCAGATACGCGCCCATCAGCAAGTTGTCCAGCACGCTCATGCCGGGAAACAATCGGCGCCCTTCCGGGACGTGAGCGATACCGGCCGCCAGCACCCGGGCCGGGCTGGCCCCGGTCAGGTCGCGACCGCGGAACACGATGCGCCCGGCCCGCGGGGGCACGAGGGCCGAGATCGTGCGCAGCAACGTCGTCTTGCCGGCACCGTTCGAGCCCACGATGCAGACGATCTCGCCCTCGCCGACCTCGAGGTCGACGCCCCACAGGACCTGGACGTCGCCGTAGCCTGCCTGCAGGCCCTCGACCGCGAGCAGGGGTGAACTCACCGCGGTGACCCGTGAGCGCGGGCGAAGCGGGAGCCCAGGTAGGCCTCGACCACGCGGGCGTCGCGCACGATCTCGTCGGGCCGGCCGTCGGCGAGGAGCTCGCCATGGTGGAGCACGATCACCCGGGCGCAGGCCGTCACCACCACCTTCATCAGGTGCTCGATGATCAGGATCGTCAGGCCGCGTTCGGCCAGCCGTTGGATCAGGCCGAGTGCCACGGCGATTTCAGCCGGGTTCAGCCCCGCGTTCACCTCGTCGAGCAGGAGCACGCGCGGCTTCATCGCCAGGCTTTTCGCCAGCTCGAGTCGCTTGCGGGCGGCCAGGGTGAGGATGCCCGCGGGTTGAGCGGCGACGTCGGCCAGCCCGACGAACGCCAGCTGCTCGGCGGCCCGGGCCCTGGCCTCGCCCGGATCGCGGGAGCCGCCGGCGAAGAGGGCCGCCGTGGCGACATTGTCGAGGACGGACATACGGGGAAACGGCTGCACGATCTGGAACGTGCGGGCGATGCCGAGGCGGGCAATCCGGTGAGGGCGCAGCCCGTCGATGCGGCGCCCCTCGAAGAAGATCATCCCGGCGCTGAGCCGGTGCACGCCCGAGATGAGGTTCACCAGGGTGGTCTTGCCGGCCCCGTTGGGGCCGATCAGCCCCACCACCTCTCCCGGCGCCACCGAGAACGAGACGTCGC
>DATLZL010000449.1:0-5849 GCA_035574035.1 Binatia bacterium
GTCAACCCACCCACGGCCGGGCCGACGCTGGCGTCGGTGCCGACACCGGCCGACGGCGCGGCGAACATCCCCTCGCCGCTGCCGACGCCTGCCTCACCCTCGCCCCAGCCGGCGGCCGCGCCACCGGTCGAGGTGGCCGGCCCGGTGGCAGCCTCGACACCGCTCCCGAGTCCCGCGACGTCGAGCGCCGAGTCGCCACGGGTCGACACGCCGAGCGAGCCGCGCGCGACGGCGACGGGCGGCACCGAGCCTGCCAGCCCGCCCGCACCGGCCGACAAGCCTCCGGCGACCACGACCGCCGACAGCACGGCAAAGCCTCGAGGGCAGGCGAGGGCCGCCGCCACCCGTCCGGTCGAGTCCGCCGGCTCCTGGTGGGTGCAGGTCGGAGCCTTCCGCGACGCCGCCGCGGCCCGGCGGCTCGCCGCCCGCCTGCGCGAGCAGAACTATCCGGTTGAAGAGTTCGTCAGGCGCGGGCCGACAGCTACCGTCGCCGCCGCCGCGACCGGCGACACGTCGAGCGACCGGTACGACGTGTTCGTCTCCGGGCTGGCGCCGGCGGCCATCCAGACCCGCCTGGCGGCCAAGGGCCTGGCGGCCGAACCGGTCGCCGGCGGGGCCGTGGTGACACCGAGCCTGCCGCTTCGCGAGGCCGTCACGCTGTCGCGCGAGCTGGCGGCGGAAGGCTTGACGGTGCAGGTGCGGCGGCGGGGCGGCGGGACGCCGAGCCCCGCGACGCCGACGGGCGGCGACCAGGCGATGCACCGCGTGCGGGTCGGCGCGTTCCCCGACCGGGAGGCGGCGCTGGCGGTGGCCCGGGAGCTGGAGGCGCGGGGCTACAAGCCCTTCGTGGCCCGGGACGGATCGTGAGCGAGGTGTGCGTCGTGCTCTCCACCGCGCCGAGCCCGGAGGCGGGCGCCGGCATCGGCCGACACCTCGTCGCTGAGCATCTGGCCGCGTGCGTCAACGTGGTGCCCGGCGCCCGGTCGATCTACCGGTGGCAAGGGCAGGTGGAAGAGAGCGACGAGGCGCTGCTGATCATCAAGACCGAGCGCACGCGCTATCCCGCGCTGGCGCGGCGGCTGCAGGAGCTGCACACGTACAGCGTACCCGAGGTCCTGGCGCTGCCGGTGGAGACCGGGGCCCCGGCGTACCTGGCGTGGGTCCGGACGAGCGTCGGATCGGGAGGAGGTGAGGGGGCGCCGTGACCAAGAACGACCTGATCAACGCCGTGGCCGCTCATGGGCTGTCCAAACGACAGTCGGCGTCGGTCGTGGAGTCACTGTTCGACATCATCTTCCGATGCTTCGAGAAGGGCGAGGACGTCAAGATCGTCGGGTTCGGGCACTTCCGGATCCGGCACAAGGCGTCGCGGCGGGGGCGCAACCCCCAGACCGGGGACTCGATCGAGATCACCGCCCGCAAGGTCCTCACGTTCAAGCCGTCGAAGGGGCTCAAGCAACGGATCAACAGCGCGCCGAGCCAGCCGGTTCCGCCGGCCCAGCAGCCGGCCTAGCCGCGGACCTCGCCGAGAAGCTCTACTACCGCATCGGCGAGGTCGAGAGCCTGACCGGAGTGCCGGCCTACGTGCTCCGGTACTGGGAGTCGGAGTTCAAGCTCCTCCGGCCCAAGAAGAACCCCGCTGGCCAGCGTGTCTACCGCCGCCGCGACCTCGAGCTGATCGAGCGCATCAAGACCCTCCTCTACGAGGAGCGGCTCACCCTCGAGGGGGCCAAGAAGCGCCTGCTGGCCGAGTCGCGACGGGGCACCGAGCAGCTCTCCCTCGGCCTGCGCGACGCGGCCTACGCGGCCGCGCTGCGACGCGTGCGCGACCGCCTGGCGGCGCTGCGCGCGCGCCTGGAGGCTTGAGGTGTCGGCCGGCGGCTTGAAGCCCCCGCACCTTTCTGGGAGAATGCTCTCTCGTCGGTCGGGGCGTGGCGCAGCCTGGTAGCGCACAGGACTGGGGGTCCTGGGGTCGCTGGTTCAAATCCAGTCGCCCCGACCATCGTTCTCCTCCATGCCGGTCTTGCTCGTCACCAACGACGACGGCGTCCACGCGGCGGGGCTGCTCGCGCTGGCCTCCGCGCTCGAGGACCTGGGAGAGGTGCACGTGCTGGCCCCGGAGCGCGAGCAGAGTGCCTGCGGGCACGCCCTCACCCTGCACCGGCCCCTCCGCGTGGACCGGCTGCGCGAGCGCTGGTACGCGGTCAACGGGACCCCGTCCGACTGCGTGAACCTCGGCGTCCTCGGCTTCCTGGCCGAGCCGCCGGTCTTGATCGTGTCCGGCATCAACCACGGGGCGAACCTCGGGGACGACGTCACCTACTCGGGGACGGTGTCGGCTGCCATGGAAGGCACGCTACTGGGTGTCCCGTCGATCGCGGTGTCCCTGGTCGAGGGGACCGAGTTCGAGGCGGCGGCCCGGGTGGCCCGGCTGGTCGCTCTGTGCGTGCTGACCGAAGGCCTGCCGCCCGGAACCTTGCTCAACGTGAATGTGCCGCCCGGCCGTCCGCGCGCGGTCCGCATGACCCGGCTCGGCCGCCACGTCTACAGCGGCAAGATCGTCGAGCAGCGCGACCCACGCGGCCGCGTGCACTACTGGATCGGCGGCGGCGCGCCGCGCTGGGAGGCGCTGGAGGGCAGCGACATGGCCGCCGTGCACGAGGGCGACGTGTCAGTGACGCCGCTGCACCTGGACCTCACCCATCACCGCGCGCTGGCCTCGCTCGCCGACTGGTCGGCGGCGCTGTCCGCCCAGTGGAAACGGGAGGCCCGGCGGCAGGGATGAGCGACATCGCCCGGGTAGGCAGGTTCGGCCTCCGCCTGTACAATAGCCCGGGTCGGCGCGGGGCGTAGCGCAGCCTGGTAGCGCGCACGGTTCGGGACCGTGAAGTCGGAGGTTCAAATCCTCTCGCCCCGACCACTCTCTCGGATCGTCCGCCGGCCGGGGCCTCCGGCCGGCGGCGATCGCCGCCCAGCACCGTGACCACGACGCACGCCGCCGCCGAGATCCTGGTCGAGGGCCGAGTCCAGGGCGTCGGGTTCCGCGACTTCGCCCAGCGGCGGGCGTCCCGGCTCGGCCTGCACGGTTATGTCATGAACCTCGAGGACGGGCGCGTCCGGATCCTCGCCGAGGGGGCCCGCGAGCTGATCGAGGAGCTGACGCGGCAGCTGCGGAGCGGGCCGCCGGCCGCCCGGGTCGAGCGCGTCGAGGTTCGCTGGCTCCCCGCCACCGGGCGGTTCACCGGGTTTGACATCCGATACGCGGAGCCGCGGTGAGCGTCGGGACCCACCGGACGGTGCCGCTCGCCGCCGTCGGGCTCATGGTCCTGCTCCCGGCCTCGGCCTCCGCCGACCCGGGCCCCGCCAAGATTGCGACCGCCGAACGGTGGCACGAAGTCCGCCCGGGAGACAGTCTGTGGAGGATCGCACGCCAGCACGGGGTGAGCCTGGCCGCGCTGAGGGCCGCCAACGGTTTCGGCGCCGACGAGTCTCGGCTGCGCGTCGGCCAGCGCCTGATCGTGCCCGGTTCCGGGGCCGTCCGGACCGGGGACCCCGGCCGGGCGGAGACCAGCGGCCGCGGCCGGCTCGCCAGTCGACCCGGCTCGGGCAGGACCGACGCGTGGCGGCTTCGCGTCCCCTCCGACCTGGTGCTCGCGCTGCCCGACTTCGCCGATCGCGCTCCCCTGTTCAGCTGGCCGGTCGAAGGTCGGATCTCGTCACTTTTCGGCCTGCGCCGGAGCGGCTGGCATACCGGCATCGATATCCGGGCCGACGGGGGCACCCCGGTCGCCGCCGCGTGGGGAGGCCTGGTCGTCTCGAGTCGCTGGGAGCCCCGGTACGGGCAAGTTGTGAAGATCGAGCATCGTGACGGTTTTACGACGGTTTATGCTCATAATGCTGAGAATCTCGTGGAGGTCGGCGAGCGGGTGTTCCCGGGTCAGTTGATCGCCCGGGTCGGCCGCAGCGGTCGGGCGACCGCCGAGCACCTACACTTCGAGATCCGACGCGGCGGCCTGGCCTACAACCCCCTTTTCTTCCTGCCGCTGCCTGCCCGGCTTGGACGCGTCGGGGCGGCGACCGATGGCTCCGTCGACCATGAATGACGACGCCGGAGAGATCTTCCCCGACGAACCGCTCGACGTCCTCGTCGACGCCGTGGACGAGGATGTCCGTGAGGAGTCGCGGGAGGCGAGCCGGGCCAACCTCGCCCTTTACCTGTCCGAGATCGCGCGGATTCCCCTGCTCAGCCGGGAGGAGGAGCTGGCCCTGGCCCGGCGGGCGCGGGCCGGCGACGAGGCGGCCAAGGCCAGACTCATCGAAGCCAACCTCCGCCTGGTGGTCCAGATCGCCCGTCGGTATCTCAACCGCGGGCTCCCGCTGCCCGACCTGATCGCCGAGGGCAACCTGGGCCTGATCCGGGCGGTGGAGAAGTTCGACCCCGAGCGAGGGCTCAGGTTCTCGACCTACGCTGCGTGGTGGATCCGCCACGGAATCGTGCGCGCGCTGGCCAACCAGGCGCGGCTGATCCGCCTGCCGGTTCACGTCGAGATGCTGCTCGGCAGGTACGCCAAGGAGCAGCAGCGCCTGACCCAGACGCTCGGCCGCCCCCCGTCGGCTGAGGAGCTGGCCGCCGCGCTCGGCCTGAGTGTCGAGCAGGTCCAGGAGCTCGAGGAGATCCGCCAGCAGCCCGTGTCGCTCGACATGCCGCTCGGCGCCGACCGCGGGCGGGTCGCCGACGTCGTGCCGGACGAGTCCGCGGACCCGAGCGCCGCGCTGACGGCGCTGTTCCGGGACCGCACCGACCTCGTGTCGGTACTCGACGACCTGGCCGCGAACGAGCGACTGGTCCTCCGCAAGCGCTTCGGGCTTGACGGCGAGCCCATGACGCTCGAGGCGATCGGCCGTCAGCTGGGGGTGACCCGGGAGCGCGTGCGCCAGATCGAGGCCGCCGGCCTGCGCAAGCTACGCGGTCTGCTCCGGGCCCGCGGCGTCGACCCGTCGGATCTCTTCTGACTCCCGGCGCGCGGACCGGCGCCGGCCAGCGCCCTGAGGCGGCCCCGGGCTCGTCAGCCGGTCCTCACCTCGCCGGTGGTGGCCACCCCGTGACGCAGGCGCTCCACCAGGTCTTCGATGATCTGGGCCCGCTGGCGGAGCCGCTCGCGGAACGCCCGCGTGTCGGTGTGGTTGAGCTCCACGCGCAACTCGACCAGGGCACGCTCCAGGGTTTCCTGCAGGATGTCACGCTCGGCAGCGGTCAGGACCAGGACCATAGTTCGTTCCTCCTCCCAAGCGGGCGATGGACCAGGAGGTTGGCGACCTGACAGCCCTGGCGGGTCAGGGCTCGTCGACGGCGGGGTAAGGCTCGGCGGCCGGGGCCGACCGGGGACGTGGTAGCCGCGGGGCGGGGTGCGTGGCCGGCCGGGGACGGCCAGGACGATCGGCAGGCTGGGCGAGGACGACCGGGACGGGGCCGGGGGTGGGCACGACCACCGCCAGCCTGACCTCGGGACGAGGGCGCGGGCCGCGAACGCCGTCGAGCGACTCCGCGGCATCGAAGACGAACGCTCCCGGCACCAGTGGACTGCCGAAGTCCACGGTCGTGTAGAGGGCCACCACCAGAGCCAGCGCCCGGCCGAGCGCCATGCCGGATTATAGCCGCAGACGCGGCGGCCGGGCGGAGACGCCGGGGCTCGCGAAGTGGGCGTGGCCAGGACGCCCAGGAGCCGAGCCGTCCCATCCCGTTCGCGGAGTACAATGGGGAGGTCGGTCCGGCCCCCGTAGCTCAGGTGGATAGAGCAGCAGTTTCCTAAACTGCGTGCCGGGTGTTCGAATCACCCCGGGGGCACCAC
>DATLZL010000450.1:0-4499 GCA_035574035.1 Binatia bacterium
GCCGCTTCGCCAGACCAGCGCGCACGCCGCCCCGAGGCCGACGAGCCAGGCGGCGTGGACGAACGCGATGGCCCGCCCGCGGGCGCGGCACCAGGCCCGGGCGGCGAGCAGCGCCAGCGCGGGGTAGGCGGGCAGCCCGTAGTGGGGCAGGCGGAACGGCGACAGGGTCGTGAGCGCCAGGACGCCGACGGCCCAGAGGGCCAGCGCCACCCACGGCGCCTCCCGCGGGTCCCACCACGCCCGGCGGCTGACGAGGTCGCTGACGCCCAGGGCCGCAGCCGGCGCCCACGGCGCCGCCCCCAGCACGGCGACCGCGAGGAACGCCCCGGCGCTCAGCGGGACGTCCTCGTCCGGGAAGGCGCGGGCGCGGGCGACGTTGAGCAGGTGGTTGTCGACCACCGTGTACCAGGCGAAGCCGGGCGTCGTGAGGCTGACCGCCGTCCACCAGCCGAAGCCGATCACCAGCCACGCGATCAGCCCGGGCGCCGACGGCCGCAGCCATGCCGCGCGCGCCCGGCCGCCGAGCATCAGGGTGAGCGCGATGGCGAGCGGCGGGCCGAGCGCCCCCAGCGGGTCCTTCGCCAGGCTGGCGACGCCGAAGCAGGCCAGCGCCCCCAGGCCGAGCGGCGGGCGGCGCTCGGCGATGGCGGCCACGGCCAGCGCAAGCCCCCAGGCCAGAGCGCCGACGAAGATCGTCTCCGGGCGGACATAGCGGCCGTAGGCGAAGAATCCGCACGAGGTGAGCAGGGCGGCCCCTGCCATCAGCCCCAGCCGGGCGCCCCCGAGCCGGGTCCCGAGCCAGGCCGTGGCCGCGACGGCGGCCAGAGCGCCCAGCGCCGGGACGACGCGCGCGGCCGCCTCGCTCGGACCGGCGAGCGCGAAGGCGGCGGCCATCAGCCCGTAGAGCAGCGGTGGCTTGTCCACGTAGCGGACGCCGTTCAGCGTGAGCGCCAGCGGGTCGCCGGAGGCGAGCAGCTCCCGGGCGATCTGGGCGTGCATGCCCTCGCCGGGGTCGTCGAACGGCACCGAGCCCAGGGCCCAGAGCAGCCACGGAGCGGCGCCGGCGGCGGCGAGCGCCGCCACCCGAGCGGTCAACTGCGCGACACCAGGAAGACGCCCGTGATGATGAGCCCGATCCCGGCCCACCGGACCGCGGTGACGGGCTCGCCCAGCACGTGCTGCGCGAGCAGCGCCACCACGATGTAGTCCACGGCGGTCATGGGCAGGACCAGGCTCACGTCCGCCCGCGACAGGAGGGTCAGGTACAGGGAGAAGAACGTGGCCTGCAGGGCCACGCCCAGCAGGACCCAGGGGCTGCGGACCACCCGGCTCACCATGCCGCCCATCCGGTGGGCGGGCGCCTCGATCAGGTCGCCCACCTGACGCATGCCCTTGGCCAGCATCACGTGACCGGTGCCGCCGATGATCGCCGCGACCAGCACGAGGACGACCGTCTTGATCATCGGCCGCGTCAGAGCGCCTTGCCGATGGCGTCCAGCACCGCCTGCTCGACCTTCTGGTCGGTCGCCGTCACCGGCTCGTCCCGGTCCATCCACAGGATGCGCTCGCGCCGGAAGACCGTGCGCTCGATCGACACCGCGGTGCGCTGGTCGCCGGCCGCCTTGATGTGCAGCCGCAGCCGGTGGCGCGTGCCCTTGGCGTAGACGCCGTAGTCCTCCCCTTCCAGGCGCCGGGACTCGGTGGTGATGAAGCCGATGGTGCGGTCGACCTTGTCGATGTCCCAGCCGAGGTGGCGGAGCACCGCCTCGGCCACCGCCCACACCCGGTCGGCCGGGGCGGCGAACGTGCGGGAGACCGGCTCGGCGGCGGCGGGCGCCCCGAGCAGCAGCAGGGCGAGGGCGAGCGGGATCAGTCGTGCCATGCCCCGAGCCTACCACCGTCGATGCGAAACACGGTCGTCGCTCCGCGCACCGTCTCCGGGTGATGGGTCACGACCACCACCGCCGCCCCTGCCCGGGCCCGGTCGGCGAGCGCCCCGGCGATCACGGCCGCGTTGGCTTCGTCGAGGTTGCCGGTCGGCTCGTCGGCCAGGATCAGGGGCGGGTCGTTGAGAACGGCGCGGCAGAAGGCCACCCGCTGCTGCTCGCCCCCGGAGAGCTGGGCCGGATAGTGGTCGCGCCGGTCGAGGACGCCGAAGGCCTCGAGCAGGGCCAGGGCCCGCCGGCGCTCGGCCTCCCCCACCCCGCCGACGTACCGGGCGGCCAGCAGCACGTTGTCCAGCGCGGTGAGCCCCGGCAGCAGGAGGAAGGACTGGAAGACGAAGCCGACCGACCGGCCGCGGACCCGGCTCTTGGCCGAGCGACCGAGGCCGCTGACCCGCTCGGGCCCGAACCAGACCTCGCCGGAGTCCGGGTCCTCCAGCAGGCCCAGCACGTTGAGCAGCGTGGTCTTCCCCGACCCCGAGGCGCCGGAGACCACGACCAGCTCGCCCGGCCGCACGTCGAGGTCCACGCCGGCCAGGACCCGGATCGCGCCGCCGGCGGGGGCCGGGTAGCGCTTGACGAGGCCGCGGCCGCGCAGCATGTCAGGCGCCGCGACGGATCGCCTCGGCCGGCGTGAGGCGCACCAGGCGCCAGGTGGCGTAGAGCGCGGCGGCGGCTCCCAGCAGGACCGAGAAGAGGAGCGCACCGCCCACCAGCCGCGGCGAGAAGAGGAACAGGCGCTCGCTCGGCGTCACCCAGGTGTCGATCGCCCGGGTCATGAGGGCGGCCAGGGCGAGGCCCACCCCGCCCCCGGAGAGCGTCACCGCCAGGGATTCGCCCAGCACCTCGCGCCCGAGCTGGGCGTCGGTGGCGCCCAGCACTCGCTTGACGCCGAAATCGCGCACGCGCTCGAACACGGCGGCGGCGATCGTGTTGGCCACCGACAGTCCGCCGATGACCAGGGCCAGCGCCGCGATGCCGGCCAGCAGCGCCGAGAAGAACGCGGTGGACGAGCGCAGCACCCGGGACAGCTCGCTCGGGATCTGCACGTTCACGCCCGGCACGCGCTCGGCGATGCGCCGGGCCACCGCGTCGGGATCCTCGCCTTCCGCCCAGCCCACGGCGGCGCCGGTATTGAGATCGGCGGCCGTGAGCGCCGCCGCCCCGGAGGCCAGCAGGGTGCGCAGCATGGGATCCTGCGCCACCCACTGCTCGCGGGCGTCGACGATCGGCACGATCACGAACCGGTCCGGGGCCGTGAGCATGCGCTCCAGCACGCCGACCACCGTGTAGCTCCGGCCCTCGAGCGTCAGGCGGTCGCCCACGCCCACGCCTCGCGAGGCGGCCAGGGCGGCGCCGACCACGGCCACCCCGCGATCGCCCTCGCGCAGGAAGCGCCCCGCCCGCACCGGCAGCGTCGGGTAGTGGCGGTTCGGCGTCGGCACGGAGAGGTCGAGCCCGAGCAGCAGATCCTGGGTGACGGCCAGGAAGTGAGACGTGCGGGGCTCGAGGGGGAGCATCACCTGGGCCTGTACGCCCTGCACGCCGGGGACCTCGGCGATGGCCCGCACGCTCGCCGCCGGCAGCAGGCCGCCCCCGGCGAAGCCGGCTCCCATGCCGAGGCCGCGGCCGGCCACCGAGATCTGGCCCAGCACGAACCGGTCACCCCCCTCGATGAACCGGACGATGCGCTCACTCATGGCGCCCAGCGCGCTGAGGCCGGCCACGCCGATCGCGATGCCGGCGACGGTGAAGGCGTAGCCGCGCAGGACAGGGCGGAGGCGGTGCCAGGCGGTGCGGCCGCTCACCACTCCAGGCGCGATTCGACCGGCCGGCCGGTCGCCCGGCGCACCCAGCCGTTGACGCGCGCGATCCCGAACAGCAGGGCCAGGGACAGCCGGGTGCGCCAGGTCAGGCGCAGCCACGAGCCGCCGGAGAGCACGTTGAGCACGGCCCGGTAGATGCCGAAGTCGTCGCGGGGGTGCAGGAGCAGGTCGAAGAAGGCCGGCTCGTAGTACTTGTGGATGAACTTGAACAGGGGGGCCAGGCCGGCCCGCACCCGGCGCTCGTAGGCGGCGAAGCGCCGGGCCGAGAGGTCGCCGGCCGCGAATGCCTCCAGGATGGCCTGGGCGGCCAGCTGCCCCGAACGCATCGCGATGTACACGCCGCCGGAGAAGATCGGGTCCACGAACGCGATTGCGTCGCCGACGGCCACGAACCGGTCGCCGGAGGCCCGCTCGTTGTCGTAGGCGAAGTTGGCCGCCCGGTAGACCGGGGTGACGCGCACGGCGCCGGCCAGCGGGCGGGCCACCCCGGCGCAGCGCTCGATCATCCAGGCGTAGAGCGCTTCCGGCGGGCCGCCGAACCGCCGCACCGTGCGGGCGTGACACACGGCGCCGAGGCTCGTGAGGTCGCCGGCCAGCGGGATCCACCAGAACCACCCGTCGGGGAACACGTGGATGCGGATGTTGCCCTCGTCGATCCCGCGCATCCGCTCGGCACCGCGCCAGTGGGCGAACAGGGCCACCTTGCCGAGATTCGGACGCCGCCGGCGGG
>DATLZL010000451.1:0-3286 GCA_035574035.1 Binatia bacterium
GGCCCGTTCGGCTGCCTCGGCGTCGGCCCGCCGTTCGCCCTGGCGGCGGGACTGCTGCACCCCGACCGCCGCGTGCTCCTCATCGCCGGCGACGGTGCGTTCGGGCTCAACGGCATGGAACTCGAGACGGCGGTGCGCCTCGGGCTTCGGGTGACGTGCGTCGTCGGCAACGACGCCGGCTGGGGCCAGATCCGCAACCCGCAACTGCAGTTCTTCGGTGCCGAGCGCGCGGTGGCGACCTCGCTGCCGGCCACGCGCTACGACCTGATGGTCGATGCGCTGGGCGGCCGCGGCCTCCTCGTCACCAAGCCCGCCGAGCTCCGGCCGGCTCTCGAGCAGGCGCTCGCCTCGGACGAGGTCTGGTGCGTCAACGTCCTGCTCGACCCCGCCGCCTACCGGCGGACCGGCCAGGTCTCCATGGCCATCTGACGCAGGGGGGCGGCGCGGCCGGCCGACGCCGGCCTCCGCCCGGTGCTACTCGACGGCGGAGGGGACGGGCGTGTCGGGCCGACGGGTGTCGAGACGGGCGGCCAGCGTCGCCAGCGTGTGCTCGACCTCGCGCAGCCGTTCGGCCAGCCGGTCGCGCTCGTCCCGGAGCGTGCGGGCCAGCATCACGGCCGCCTCGATCAGCACGCGCTCGCGCTCGTCGGCCTCGATGGCGTCGGCGACTCTCAGGTCCTGCTTCACGCCGTGCCGCGACCTTCAAGAAGGATGCCCGGTGGCAAAGCCTTATCGGGCAAGCCTTTATCCGCAGGCCCGCCGGCCCGGCCATGAGCCGGGTTGACACCCGGACGCGGCGGGTGTCGGCGGCCCGGACAGTCGAAAACCGCGTGATAAGATTGGCCGGAATGCCGATCTACGAGTACGAGTGTCGCGACTGCCGTCGCATCGTCAGCCTGCTCGTGCTCCGGCCCTCGGCGGCCGCGGCCCCCGCCTGTCCCCGCTGCGGCGGCTCCGCCCTCACCCGCGTGATGTCCCGGTTCGCCACCGTCAAGTCGGAAGAAGCACGCCTGGAGTCGCTGGCCGATCCCTCCGCCCTGGGGGACCTGGACGAGAACGACCCCGCCAGCGTCGCCCGGTTCATGAAGCGTATGGGTCGGGAACTCGGCGAGGATCTCGGCGACGACTTCGAGGAGGCGGTGGACGAGGCGATGGCCGAGGCCGGCGAGGGTGAGGGCGGGGGTGCCGACGCCGAGCCCTCCGCGTCCACGAGCGAATCGACCGCGGACGACCTGTGAAGGTCGACGTCCACGACCGCCTCGAGGCGGTCGGCGCCGAGGCGTGGGAGGCCCTGCACGCCCGCACCCGGCTGCGCTCGCCGTTCCTCACCTGGACCTGGCAATCGCACTGGGCCGAATTCTTCATCGAGGGCCGCCGGCTCGAGGTCTGGCAGGTCACCGACGCCGGGGGCCTCGTCGCGCTCCTGCCGCTGTACGAGGCGGCGCCCGGCACCTACCGCCTCCTGGGCGGCACCGACGTCTCGGACTATCTGGACCTGATGGCGGAGGCCGGCCGCGAGGAGGAGGCGTGGGCCGCGCTCCTGGCCGCGCGCGCCGCCTCGGCCGCCGTGTGGGACCTCCACGCGGTGCCGGCGGCCTCACCGACGGCCACCGCCTTGCCCTCCCTGGCCGTCGCCGCCGGCCTGACCGCGGTCGCCGCCGTCGAGGACCGATGTCCGGTCCTCACGCTGCCCGACTCCTGGGACGCCTACCTGGCCGGGCTCACCGGCAAGCAGCGGCATGAGCTGACCCGCAAGATGCGGCGCCTGGAACGCGAGGCGCCCGGCGCCCGCGTGACGAGCCTCGACGATCCAGCGGCCCTGGCCGCCCGCTTCGATGACTTCCTGGACCTGCATCGACGCTCGCGCACCGGCAAGGCCCGGTTCATGGATGCCCGCATGGCGGAGTTCTTCCGGGCCACGGCCGTGGCCCTGGCCGGGCTCGGCATGGCGCGGCTGTCCTTCCTCGAGACGGGCGGCGCGCCCATCGCCACCTTCCTGACCCTGGAGTGGGACGGCACCGTCGGTCTCTACAACTCCGGCTTCGCCCCCGAGCGCGCGGCCCTGGCGCCGGGCGTCGTCCTGCTCGGTCACCTGATCCGCGACGCGATCGCCCGCGGCCGCCGGCGGTTCGACTTCCTGCGTGGCGAGGAACGCTACAAGTACGATTTCGGTCCCGTGCCCGAGGACGTCTGCGCCGTCCGAATCGGTCCCCGATGAGCCTCAGGGTGGCGATGCTCAGCGTCCACACCTGCCCGCTGGCGGCGCTGGGCGGCAAGGAGACGGGCGGCATGAACGTGTACGTGCGCGAGCTCAGCCGGGAGCTCGGCCGCATGGGCGTGGCGGTGGACATCTTCACCCGCTCCCAGGACCCCGGCATCCCGCGCGAGGTGGCGTTTGCCGACCGCGTGCGCGTCGTCCACGTGCCCGCCGGGCCCGAAGCGCCGATGCCCCGGGAGGCTGTGTACGAGCACCTGCCGGCCTTCACCGAGGCGGTGGAGGGCTGGCGTCGGTCGGCCGGCCTCGCGTACGACCTGATCCACGCCCACTACTGGCTTTCCGGCGCCGTGGCGCTGGCCCTGCGCGAGCGCTGGCGGGTGCCGGTACTCCAGATGTTCCACACCCTGGGCCGCCTCAAGAACGACGTCGCCCGCCGGATCGAGGAGCGCGAGCCGGAGGTGCGCCTGCAGACCGAGGCGCGCATCGTGACCGCCGCCGACCGGCTGGTGGCCGCCAACAGCGTGGAGCGCGCCGACCTGGTCCGCTACTACGGCGCCGCCGCGCCGCGCATCAGCGTCATCCCGTGCGGCGTCGACACGACGCTGTTCGCGCCGCTGCCTCAGGCCGAGGCCCGCCGCTGCCTCGGCCTCGGCGCCGGGCCGCTGCTGCTCTACGTCGGCCGCATCGCGCCCATCAAGGGCCTCGACACGCTGCTGGAGGCGGTCCGGCGGCTCCGGCAGGCCGGGCGCCCGGTACGGCTGCTCGTGGTGGGCGGCGAGGCCGACGAGCCGCGCGACGGTCACGAGGCCGAGGTCCGCGCGCTGGCCGGGCGACTCGGGCTCGACGGCGCAGTGACCTTCGTGGGCGCCCAGCCCCAGGAGTGGCTGCGCTGCTGGTACGCGGCGGCCGACGTGACCGTCCTGCCCTCCTACTACGAGTCGTTCGGCATGGTGGCGCTGGAGGCGATGGCCTGCGGCACCCCGGTCATCGCCTCGCGGGTCGGTGGCCTGCCGACCACGATCCGCGACGGGCTCACCGGCCTGCTGGTGCGGGACGGCGATGCGGCGG
>DATLZL010000452.1:0-3583 GCA_035574035.1 Binatia bacterium
CCGGCGACGGTGGCGAGCGTGAGGGCCATTCCCAGGGGCAGGATCATCGTCCCCTCCTGCCCCGGCGTCAGAGCAAGCAGGGTGCCACCCAGGAGCGATTCTGGTAGCATTCCGCGCACGGAGGACTCAACCATGACGCGATTCATCGCGCTCTCGCTCGCTCTGGCGATCGCCCTGGCCGGCGGCGTGGGTCCGGCCGCGGCCCAGCCTCGGGAGGTCGTGATCGGCGTGCTCTACCCGATGTCCGGCCCCAACGCCCAGGCCGGCGTGGACAACAAGCCGGTGTTCGAGATCGCCGCCGACATCGCCAACGGCACCGTGGACCTGCCCTTCCCCTTCTACCAGCGCTGGAAGGGGATGCCGGGCCTCAAGGGCGCCAGGGTGCGCCTGATCTTCGTGGACACCCAGGGCAAGCCCGACATCGGGCAGGCCGAGGCCGAGCGCCTCATCACCCAGGAGAAGGTCCACGCGCTGGTCGGCTCCTGGCACTCGGCGGTGACCGCCACCGCCAGCCAGGTGGCCGAGCGCCACGGCATCCCGTTCCTGAACCCGGAGTCGTCCTCGCCCGGCCTCACCGCCCGCGGCTTCAAGTGGTTCTTCCGCACCTCGCCGCACGACGGGCACTTCACCCAGGTGATGTTCGACTTCTTCCGCGACTTCCAGAAGAAGCGCGGCATCACCATCAAGACCCTGGGCCTGACCTACGAGGACACGCTCTTCGGCGCCGACAGCGGCAAGGTCCAGAAGGAGCTGGCCAAGAAGTACGGGTACGAGGTCGTGCTCGACCTCCAGTACCGGGCCCGGGCCACCTCGCTGACCTCCGAGGTGCAGCGGCTCAAGGCCGCCAACCCCGACGTCTGGATGCCGACCTCGTACCAGACCGACGCCATCCTGTTCGTGCGGACGGCCAAGGAGCTCGACTACAACCCCAAGATGATCATGGCCCAGGACGCCGGCCACATCTCGCCGGACTTCATCCAGCAGGTGGGTCGCGACGCCGAGGGGACCATGACCCGGGCGCCGTTCTCCACCGACCTGGTCGACAAGCGCCCGGTGGCCCGGGCGCTCAACGCGATCTACAAGCAGCGCAGCGGCAAGGACCTCTACGACTTCCCGGCCCGGGCCTTCACCGGCATGACGACGCTGCTCGACGCCATCAACCGGGCCGGCTCGACCGACCCCGAGGCGATCCGCAAGGCGCTGGCGGCGACCAACATCCCCGGCGACCAGCTGATCATGACCTGGGAGGGCGTGCGGTTCGACGAGACCGGCCAGAACACCGGCGTGCGCGGCATCATCCTGCAGCTGCAGGGCGGGCAGTACCACACCGTCTACCCGTTCGAGGTCGCGACGCGGGACGTGATCTACCCGATCCCGGCCTGGAAGGACCGTAAATAGCCCTCGACGTCTTCCTGCAGGCGGCGGTCGGCGGCGTGCTCATGGGCTTCGTGTACGCCCTGATCGCCGCCGGCCTCTCGCTGATCTTCGGCCTCATGGAGATCGTGAACTTCGCCCACGGCGAGTTCCTGATGCTGGCCATGTACGTGGCCTTCTTCGCCTGGGCGCTGGGCGGGCTGGACCCGGTGGCGGCGGCGCCGGTGGCCGCGCTCGGCCTGGCCGCCCTGGGCTGGGCGACCTATCGCGGGGTCATCCGCCGGGTGCTGGCCGGTCCCATGCTGGCCCAGATCTTCGCCACCTTCGGCCTGGCGGTCTTCCTGCGCTCGGCCGCCCAGTTCGCCTTCGGCGTGGACTTCCGCGTCGTGCAGGATCCCTGGCTGGCCGGCCGCGTGTCGGTGGGGGGCCTCTTCCTGGGTCGGCCGCAGGTCGCCGCCGCGCTCGCCGCCCTGGCGGCGTTCCTCGCGTTGACGGCGTTCCTGCGGCGCACGGAGACGGGCCTGGCCCTGCAGGCCACGGCCCAGGACCGCCAGGCCGCCGCGCTCATGGGCATCGACACCGAGCGGATGTTCGCGCTGGGCTGGGCCATCGGCTGCGCCTGCGTGGGCGTGGCCGGCGCGCTCATCGCCATGTGGTTCTACGTCTTCCCGGACGTCGGCGGGACGTTCGCGCTGCTGGCCTACGTCACGGTCGCCCTCGGGGGCTTCGGCAACGTGGCGGCCACCCTCCTGGCCGGCGTGGTGGTGGGTCTGGTGGAAGCGCTGGCCGGGCTCCTGATCGAGCCGGCCATGAAGTACGCGGTCGTCTTCCTCCTCTATCTGGCCGTCGTCCTGTGGCGCCCCCAGGGGCTGCTCGGGCGGTTCTGAGGCGCGCCGCCCTCGGCCTGGGCCTGGCGGCGCTGCTGCTCTTTCCCGCCGTCTTCACCCAGCCCCACCCCCGCCACGTCATGATCATGATCTTCCTCTACGCGACCCTGGCCAGCGCCTGGAACATCCTGGCCGGCTACTGCGGGCAGATCTCGCTGGGGCACGCGGTCTTCTTCGGCCTCGGCGCCTACACCTCGACGCTGCTGACCCGGGAGCCGCTGGCCCTCACGCCCTGGCTCGGCATGCTGGCCGGCGCAGCGGTGGCCGTGCTCGCCTCGCAGGTCATCGGCTACCCGGTGTTCCGGCTCCGGGGACACTACTTCGCGATCGCCACCATCGCCGTAGGCGAGATCGTCCAGACGCTGGCCATCAACTGGGACCGGATCGGCGGCGCCCGCGGCCTGTTCGTTCCCATCCGGCGCCCCGACAGCCTCTGGCACATGCAGTTCCACGAGACGAAGGCCGCCTACTACTTCATCGCGCTGGGGTTGCTCGCCCTCGCGCTCGGCGTCACCCGCTGGATCGAGCGCTCGCGCCGCGGCTACTACTTGCGGGCCATCCGCGAGGACCAGGAGGCGGCGGCGAGCCTCGGCGTGCCCGTGGCCCGGGAGAAGCACTGGGCCATCGGCGCCTCGGCCGCGCTCACCGCGCTCGGGGGGACGTTCTACGCCCAGTACGTGCTCTTCATCGATCCCGAGTCGGTGCTCTCGCTCGGGCTCTCCATCCTGATCTGCCTGGTCGCGGTGCTGGGCGGCGTGGGCACGCTGTGGGGTCCGGTCCTGGGCGCCGCGGTGCTGGTCCCGCTGGGAGAGTTCACGCGCATCGCGCTGGGCGGGGGCGGCAAGGCGCTCGACCTCCTGATCTACGGGGCGCTCATCGTGCTGATCGCCGTCTTCCAGCCGGCCGGCCTGATGGGCCTGCTCCGCCGTCGCCCATGACGCTGCTCGCCGTCCGCGGCCTCACCAAGCGCTTCGGCGGCCTGGTGGCCAACCGCGACATCTCGTTCGACGTCCGGCCGGGCGAGCTGGTCGGCATCATCGGCCCCAACGGCGCCGGCAAGTCCACGCTGTTCGACCTGGTCACCGGCTTCACCCGCCCCGACGCCGGCCGCGTCCACCTGGACGGCCGGGACGTCACCGGCCTGCGCCCCGACCAGATCTGCCGGCTGGGCGTGGCCCGCACCTTCCAGAAGCTGCGGCCGTTCGCCGGCATGACCGTCCTCGAGAACGTGATGGTCGGCGCCTTCCAGCGCACCGCCGACCCCCGCGAGGCGGCCGAGCGCGCGCGCGAGGCGCTGGCCCGGGTCGGGCTGGCCGACCGGG
>DATLZL010000453.1:0-8807 GCA_035574035.1 Binatia bacterium
ACACGGGGCGATCACCCACATCGCCTCGATCTACGGGTTGGTGGGCGGCTCGCTGTCACCGGCCTACGCCGCCTCCAAGGGCGGCGTCGCGAACCTCACCCGCCAGATGGCCCTCGAGTGGGCGCCGCGCGTGAGGGTCAACTGCGTGTGCCCCGGCGTGATCGAGACGCCGATGACGGCGCCGCTCCTCGCCGACCCCGCGTTTCGCGAGGCCGCTCTCCGGCGCCACCCGCTCGGCCGCCTCGGGCGGCCGGAGGACGTCGCGGCGGCGATCCTCTACCTCGCCAGCGACGAGGCCGCCTTCGTCACCGGCGTCGCGCTGCCGGTGGACGGCGGCTACACAGCGGCCTGACGCTCGCGCGTCAGGTCACCGCCGTCAGGCTCGGCGTCGGGGCGGTACGCGATCCGGAGGGTGTAGATGCCGAGGGCGAGCGCGGCGAGGAGCAGCACGAGGACGACCAGGAACCAGCGGGCGTCCGCGGCGTGCTGTGCGGCCTGGAGCGCCAGGCTGTAGGGCAGCCCCGAGCGGAAGGCGGGCCCGACCGGCGGAACGGTGGCGGCCTCCGGGCTGCCGGCGCCTCCGTAGGCGTCTCCCTGGCGGAGAGCGATCATCGCCGTGTGCAGGGGCACGACGTTCGGGATGACGGCCGCCAGCACCACCACCACCGCCAGCACGACCACCACCACCCCGGCCAGAGCGGCTTTGCTCATCGTCTCGATCCCCCCGTCCTCACCCTGCCGCGGGCTGGTAGCCCCGGGCCCGCATGCACCCCTCGTAGGCCCCCTGGCGGCCCCGTTCGCGAATCGCGTTGCGGACGGCGTCGGCCACGCCGCCGACGAACGACTCCGGCGTCTGCCCGGCGTCGGTCGCCTGCCGGGCGCACTCCGTCTCGTCGAACGTGACCTGGGAGATCGTCGTGTCGGGCCGGGTCCATTCCCGCCCCGCCACGCCGAGCTCGGCGGCGCAGCCGCCCAGCAGCAGCGCCAGGACGACCAGCCCGGCGGCCCTCATACCTCGACCAGCACCTTCATCACCGGCCCGCCCTTCAGGGCGGCTTCGAAGCCGTCGGTGATCCGCTCGAGGCCGACGCGCCGGCTGACCAGCGCCCCGAGCGGCAGGCTGCCGGCCGCGGCCAGGGCGATCGCCTCCTCCCAGTCGGACCGCTCGTAGAGCCGGGCGCCGTGCAGGGTCAGCTCGCGGGCGAAGATCTGGTAGAGGTTCACCGGGACCGGCTCGGCGTGGATGGCCACCATGCTGATGGTGCCCCAGACCCGGACGACTTCCGTCATCGCCCGCACGGCGGCCGGGTTGCCCGTCACCTCGAAGGCGACGTCCACGCCCACCCCGCCCGTGCGTTCACGGGCCCAGGCGGCGGGGTCCACACCGGGACCGAGCACTTCGAGGCCGCAGCCCTTCAGCCAATCCACCCGGAAGGGGTTGATCTCGGCCACCGCCACCCGGGCGCCGCGCTGCCGGCAGACGAGCGCGATGAGGGCCCCGATCGGCCCGCCGCCGAACACCAGCACGACGTCGTCGGCCTTCACCCCGGCCCGGCGGACGTCGTGCACGGCGACCGCCAGCGGCTCGATCACGCCGGCGACGTCGTCAGGGACGCCGGCCGGAACGCGCAGCAGCCGCGCCGTCGGGACCGCCCAGTACTCCTGCAGGCCGCCGGGCAGGTCCACGCCCAGCACCTTCAGCGAGTAGCAGAGGTAGGAGGCGCCCATCCGGCAGGCCCGACAGGCGCCGCAGACGGAGAGCGGCTCGACGACCACGCGATCGCCCGGCGCGAAGCCGCTACCGGCCGGCGCCGTGACCACCTCCCCGAACGTCTCGTGGCCGAGGATGCCGCCGCGGGGGACGCGGTGGTCCAGGTGCCCCTGGTAGATGTGCAGGTCGGTCCCGCAGATCCCCACCCGCCGCATCCTGAGCAGGGCCTCGTCGGGACCGGGCTTCGGCTCGTCCACGGTGACGACGCGCAGGCGACCCGCGCCCTCGTAGCACGCCGCCAGCATCAGGCGCTCCTCTTCGCGTAGCCGGCGGCCTGGAGCACCTCGGCGATCTCCCCCAGGATCGCCGGGTCGTCGATCGTGGCCGGCGTCGTGTACTCACGCCCGTCGGCGATGCGCTTCATGGTCCCGCGCAGGATCTTACCCGAACGCGTCTTGGGCAGCCGCTTGACCACCAGCGCCGTCTTGAAGGCGGCCACCGGGCCGATCTGCTGGCGCACGCGCTCGACGAGCTCGCGGACGATCTCGGCCTCGGGCCGGGTGACGCCGGCCTTGGTGACGACGAAGCCGACCGGCACCTCGCCCTTGAGCTCGTCGGCCACGCCGATCACCGCACATTCGGCCACGTCGGGGTGCGAGGCCAGCACCTCCTCCATGGCCCCGGTGGACAGCCGGTGGCCGGCCACGTTGATGATGTCGTCCACGCGGCTCATGATGTAGAGGTATCCGTCCTCGTCCTTGTAGCCGGCGTCGCCGGTCAAGTAGTGGCCGGGGTGGCGGGTGAGGTAGGACTTCTCGTAGCCCGCGTCGTTGTTCCACAGCGTCGGCAGGCACCCGGGCGGCAGCGGCAGCCGGATGGCGATGGAGCCGATCCGGTCGGGGCCGAGCTCGGCGTTGTCCTCGCCGAGCACCCGCACGTCGTAGCCGGGCATGGGCTTGGTCGGCGAGCCGGGCTTGACCGGCAGCATGCCGAGCCCGACCGGGTTGGCCGCGATCGGCCAACCGGTCTCGGTCTGCCACCAGTGGTCGATCACCGGCACGCCCAGCCGCTCGCGGGCCCACAGCAGCGTGTCGGGATCGCAGCGCTCGCCGGCCAGGAAGAGCGTCCGGAAGCGGCTCAGGTCGTACTTGGCCATGAACGCGCCCGGCGGATCCTCCTTCTTGATCGCCCGGAACGCGGTCGGCGCCGTGAAGAGGATGTTGGCGCCGTGCTGGGAGGCCACCCGCCAGAAGGCGCCGGGGTCGGGCGTGCCCACCGGCTTGCCCTCGTAGAGGATCGTGGTGCAGCCCTTGAGCAGGGGGCCGTAGACGATGTAGGAGTGGCCGACCACCCAGCCGATGTCGGAGGCGGTGAAGAAGACCTCGCCCGCGCCCAGGCCGTAGATGTTCTGGATCGACCACTTGAGCGCCACCGCGTGGCCGCCGTTGTCGCGCACGACGCCCTTGGGCTGGCCCGTGGTGCCCGAGGTGTACAGGATGTAGAGCGGGTCGGTGGCGGCCACCGGGCGGCACTCGGCCGGCCGGGCTCCGGCCATGAAGTCGCCCCAGTCCAGGTCCCGCCCCCGGACGAGCGCGGCCCGCTCCTGGGACCGCTGCAGGATCACGCACCGCTCGGGCTTGTGGGCCGCGATCTCCAGCGCTCCGTCCAGCAGCGGCTTGTACGGCACGATCCGGTTAACCTCGATGCCGCAGGAGGCGGAGAGCACGAGCCGCGGCCGGGCATCGTCGATCCGCTTGGCCAGCTCCGGCGCGGCGAAGCCGCCGAACACCACCGAGTGGATGGCGCCGATCCGGGCGCAGGCCAGCATGGCCATCACCGCCTCCGGCACCATCGGCATGTAGATGATGACCCGGTCGCCGGGGCCGATCCCCTGCCGCAGGAGCGCCCCGGCCACGAGCGCGACCTGGTCGCGCAGCTCGGCATAGGTGAACTCGCGGACCGTGCCGGTCACCGGGCTGTCGTAGACGAGCGCCCGCTGCTTGCCCCGGCCGCGGTCGATGTGGAAGTCGAGGCAGTTGTAGCAGGTGTTGAGGGCGCCGCCGGGGAACCAGCGGTAGAAGGGCGGGCGCGAGTCGTCGAAGACGCGGTCCCAGCGTCGGTCCCAGAAGAGGTCCTCGGCGGCCTGGGCCCAGAACCCCTCCGGATCGCGCAGCGACCGGGCGTAGACCTCGTCGTAGAGCGTCTTCATGGGGCGATCCTCCTCGGGCGCGCCGGCTGTCCGTCAAGGTAGCCGCGCCCCCGCACCTCGCGCAAGAGCCTGGCTGGCGCCCGCCTTGCACCCCCGGCTCGGGTCCGCCGCGCTGGGCCGCGGCCGGAGAGCCGGGGACGCCAAGGAGGGAAAATCATGCAACGTTCGCTGAACGGCCGAAAGGTGGCCATCCTGGTCGAGAACGGCTTCGAGCAGAGCGAGATGACCGAGCCTCGCCGGGCGCTGGACGAGGCGGGGGCCGAGACGGCGTTGATCTCGCCCGTGTCGGGCAAGGTGCGCGGCTGGCAGCACCGGGAGTGGGGCGACGAGTTCCCGGTCGACCAGCCGCTGGACGAGGCCGACCCCTCGGCGTACGACGCCCTGTTGCTGCCGGGCGGCGTGATGAATCCCGACCGCCTGCGCATGATCCCGAAGGCGGTGGCGTTCGTGCGGGCGTTCCTCGACGAGGGCAAGCCGGTGGCCTCGATCTGCCACGGCCCGTGGATGCTGGTGGAGGCCGACGGGGTGCGGGGCCGCACGGTGACGTCCTGGCCGTCGCTCAGGACCGACCTGACGAACGCCGGCGCCCGGTGGGTGGACCAGGAGGTGGTCACCGACCAGGGCCTGGTGACGAGCCGCAAGCCCGACGACATCCCGGCCTTCAACCGGAAGATGATCGAGGAGTTCGCCGAGGGGCGGCACGGGGCGCGCCGCGCGGCCTGACCCAGGGCGGGTCCCGTCGGGGCGGCTCGGCCCTACCGTGCCGGCCCGGCGGGACCCGGGCCGCCGACGGCGCTCCGGAAGAATTCCTCCACGCTGAGGCCGAAGGCGTGCTGGAAGTTGACCTCTCGGTCGGGGTTCCGGGCGAAGGCGGCGAAGTATGCGAGGACGCGCGGCAGGCCGTGCCGCTCGATCAGGTGATCGGCCAGCGTGAAGGCCACGCCGTAGGTGACGGCGGGACCCTCGCGGCCGCTCAGCTCCAGGAACGCGCGCGGTTCGCCCAGCCGGGCGAGGTCGATCGTCACCGGGCGCTCGAGCCACGTCCGGCCGGCGACGAGTCGCCGGCCCCGGTCGCCCGGCGAAGGCGCCAGCCCCAGGCGCTCGAGCACGCGCTCGGCGGCCCAGTCGGCCACACCCTCGGCCAGCCACTGGGCCGCCCTCGCCTCGCCGCCCATGAGCTCGATCTGCGCCACGTGGGTGAGCTCGTGGGCGAGCAACCGGACCATTTCCCGTCCGCTGCGGCGCACCTCGGGTTCGAGCAGGAAGAGCGTTTGCTCGAACGCGGCGGCGGCCGCGAACCCGCTCACCGCCGAGGCCAGCGCCGGCGGCACGCCGGCGTCGTGCACCAAGCCGTGCTCGAAGGACTTGGGGCTGGCGTAGAGGTGCAGGGCCACGTGGGGGGGCAGCGGCAGCTTCAGGTCGTCGCGCAGCACTCCGGCCACCCGGCGCAGCGCACCCTCGGGGGTGATCAGGGGCAGGGCGTCCAGCCCGAGCACGAGCGTGTCGATGGGCACCCACAGCACGGCCGGCCGGGCCGGCGCCGTGGCCTGGATGGCGAGGGCCAGGGCCAGCAACGCGCCGACCGGCAGCAGCGCGGTCCAGCGGCGACGGACGACCCGCATGGCTCGACGGTATCGAGCAAGGGTACACTATCGGGCAACCAGCCCCCGAGGAGGCGTGCCATGCGCGAAGCCGTGATCGTGGCCAGCAGCCGGACGCCGCTCGCCAAGTCCCACCGCGGGTCCTTCAACCTCGCCCGTCCCGACGACCTGGCCGCGCATGCCATCCGCGACGTGCTGAGCAAGGTCCCCCAGCTCGACCCGAGCGAGATCGAGGAGGTCATCCTCGGCTGCGGTCAGCCCCACGGCCCCCAGGGCCACAACGTCGCCCGGGTCGCCGCCTTGCGGGCGGGCCTGCCGGTGACCACGCCCGGCGTGACGGTGAACCGGTTCTGCAACTCGGGGCTCCAGGCGGTCGTCCAGGCCGCCCACATGGTCCTGCAGGAGGGCGTGGAGGCGGCCATCGGCGGCGGGGTGGAGTCCATCACCATGATGCAGCGGGACAATTCCCCGAACCCCTGGGTGAAGGAGCGCTATCCGGGTCTCTACATGGTCATGGGAGAGACGGCCGAGGTGGTGGCCAAGCGGTACTCGATCAGCCGGCTCGCCCAGGACGAGTACGCGCTGGCCAGCCAGCAGCGCACCGCCCGGGCCCAGGCCGAGGGGTTCTTCAAGGAGGAGATCGCCCCTATCGAGGTGCGGCGGGCCGTGTTCGACAAGAAGACCGGCGAGAAGGTCGGCGAGGAAGACCACTACGTGGACCGCGACGAGTGCAACCGCCCGGACACCACGCTGGAGGGCCTGCTGAAGCTGCCCCCCGTGTTCGACACGACCAGCGGCCGGGGCACGGTCACCGCCGGCAACTCCTCGCAGCTGTCCGACGGCGCCTCGGCCACGCTCGTCATGTCCATGGACCGGGCCCGGGCGCTCGGCGTCCGGCCCAAGCTGATCTACCGCGGCTACGCGGTGGCCGCCTGCGAGCCCGACGAGATGGGCATCGGGCCGGTCTTCGCGGTGCCCAAGCTGCTCCGCAAGCACGGCCTGCGGGTCGAGGACATCGACCTCTGGGAGCTCAACGAGGCCTTCGCCGTCCAGGTCGTCTACTGCCGCGACCGGCTGGGCATCCCGATGGAGCGGCTCAACGTCAACGGCGGCTCGATCGCCATCGGCCACCCGTTCGGCATGACCGGCTCCCGGCTGGTCGGTACCCTGGCCAACGAGATGCTGCGCCGGCGGGCCCGGCTGGGCGTCGTCACCATGTGCGTGGGCGGCGGCCAGGGCGCCGCCGCGCTCTTCGAGGCCTGCCTCTAGTCAGAACTCGACGTGGGCGCCCAGCTCCACCACCTGGTGGGGCGGGATGTGGAAGAAGTCGGTGGCGGCGGCGGCGTTGCGGGCCATGAAGGCGAAGAGACGCTTGCGCCACCGCATCATCGGCATCGGTCCGGTCGGCACCAGCCGGGCCCGGCTCACGATGTAGGTCACCTCGCCCGGGTCGATCTCGAGATCCCGGCAGCACCGGCGGACGATGGCCGGGACGTTGGCGCGCTCCATGAACCCGTAACGGGCCCGGACCTGGAAGAAGCCCTCCTCCCGCGCCTCGCTCTCGACCCGGGTCGCGTCGTCGACCTCGGGCACCGCCTCCACCAGCACCGACAGCAGCACCACCCGCTCGTGCAGCGCCTTGTTGTGCCGGAGGTGGTGCTGCAGCACCAGCGGGGCGCCGGCGACGTCGTGGGTGAGGATCACGGCGGTGCCGGGGACCCGCACCGGCGGCCGGCGGCGGACCGCGGCGATGAACTCGTCGAGCGGCACCGCGGCGCCGTCGAGCCGGCGGGTCACCAGCCGCGTGCCCCGGTTCCACGTCTCCATCACCGTGTAGAGGCCGGCGGCGAGGACCAGCGGCACCCAGCCCCCGTGCTCGACCTTCACCAGGTTGGCGCCGAAGAAGGCGAGATCGACCAGCAGGAACAGGCCGGTGGCCGACCCGGCGGCCCACCAGGGCCAGCCCCAGCGGTCGCGGGCCATCACGTAGAACAGCAGCGTGGTGATGGCCATGGTGCCGGTGACGGCGATACCGTAGGCGGCCCCGAGCGCGCTGGAGGACCGGAAGGCCAGCACGATCAGCACGCAGCCGGCGGCCAGCAGGTGGTTGACGGCCGGGAGGTAGATCTGGCCGATCTCCCGGCGCGAGGTGTGCACGACGGCCATGCGCGGCGCGTACCGGAGCTGGATCGCCTGCTGGGTCAGCGAGAAGGCGCCGGAGATCAGGGCCTGCGAGGCCACGATGGCGGCCAGCGTGGCGATGAGCAGGAGCGGCGAGCGGAACCACTCGGGGGCCAGCAGGTAGAAGGGGCTCGCCGCCGCGTCGGGCCGACGCAGGACGAGCGCGCCCTGCCCGAAGTAGTTCAGGACGAGGGCCGGAAACACGAGGCCCAGCCAGGCCAGCCGGATCGGCCGGGCGCCGAAGTGACCCAGGTCGGCGTAGAGCGCCTCGGCGCCGGTGACGGCCAGCACCACCGCCCCCAGCACCAGGAACCCGACCCAGCCGTGCTCGACGAACAGGCGCTGCCCGTACCCGGGATTCACGGCCGCCAGCACCTCGGGCGCCCGCGCGATGCCGGCCACGCCGAGGGCTGCGATGGTCAGGAACCACACGAGCATGATGGGTCCGAACAGGCCTCCGACCCGGGCGGTGCCGCGGTGCTGGAGCGCGAACAGGCCGATCAGGATGGCGGCGGCGAGCCCGGGGACGTACGCCCCGAGTCCGGGGGCGGCCACCTCCAGCCCCTCGACGGCCCCCAGTACCGAGATGGCCGGCGTGATGATCCCGTCGCCGTAGAGCAGGGCCGCACCGAAGAGCCCGAGGGCCACGAAGAGCCCGCGGCGGGGCCGCCGGCGGGTCCGGCGGGTGGCCAGCACCAGCGCCAGCAGGGCCATGATCCCGCCCTCGCCCCGGTTGTCCAGGCGCAGGATGAACACGACGTACTTCACGGTGACGACGAGGACCAGCGCCCAGAAGATGAGCGAGAGCACGCCCAGGACGGCCTCCGGCGTCGGGGTCAAGCCATGGGCGGGATTGAAGCACTCGCGCAGCGCGTAGAGCGGGCTGGTCCCGATGTCGCCGTAGACCACTCCGAGGGCGGCGAGCGACAGAGCCGCCAGCCGCCGGCCGCGCGGGCGCTCGACCTCGCGAAAGCGGTGGCGCGGCGTGGCCAGCAGCGCCGTCGCGACCGGCTCGCCCTCGTCGCTTTCCTTCGGTGGCGCTGGCGTCGACACGGGGTTCCGGGCGCCGGCCAGGCCCGTGCCAGCGGCCCGGCCGCGCCGCGGT